>NZ_JAMPKB010000023.1:0-83558 GCF_039961925.1 Trichocoleus sp. DQ-U1
AACAAGTCTTTGAGCCGCTCCCATTGGTCATCGCGCAGGGCATACCGTCGTGTCATTGCTCAGCCTTTTCTTCTCTCTCTTGCTCTAGCTTATCTAATTGATGACACGCCCTACGGCAAATATCTTTTTTTCCGTTTCGGGTGACATCGCTATTTTCTATGGCACCCAAATTTAAAGTCCCGGCAAGGAGTTCTGAAAGTTGCGAGGTCCTGTATAACCCGTTAAATCAGCCAGTGTCTCTAAAGATTTCACACCTGGAGCGACCAATTTACCGTTGACTTCCCAGCTGGGGTAGCTTTTAATTCCTGCTTTTTGGCAGATTTCTGCCTGCTGCTGTGGTGCTTTGGGATCGGCACACTCAATATAATTTATTTGGCTGAATGCCTCTTTCCCAAACAATTGTTTTTGATCGTGGCAGTGAGAACACCAGAAAGCACCGTACATCTTTGCTCCTGCTGCTTCAAGATGTTTCGCTAAAGCAACTTCTGCGGAGCTAGAGACGGTGGTAATGGGAAATGTTTGCGATCCGGTGGTGGCAGAGCCACCCCCTGAAGCAACTGGTGACTTCACAGTGGCATAGACGCCCAGAGTGCTAACTAGGGCTACCATTGCCACCACGATCCCGGTAAAAAAGAGTTGTCCCCAGTCTTCCCAAGCGCGACCGATCAAGGTCAGCACTAACAAGCTAAGGGAGAAGAAAGCGGAGGCAAGACAGTAGAGACAAACGGCTTTGATTTCAAATGCCAGTAGATACATCAAGTAGCCGCTGAAAACCGTCATAGCGGTGCCACCGGCAAATAGTAGCAACCAAGTCCAGTTTTCCAGTTGAGAATGGAGGTCTTTTTTTTCAACTGGGTTGGCTACCATCGGAGCGAGGGCGAAAGCGACCATGCTGACATAAGCCAGCAAGCCAAATAAAGTTAAGGGAACACCAAAGACGGAGGCGTAGGGGCTTGAGAGGACTTGATCGCAACCGCTGGTAGGACAGGCAGCAGAGCCTCCTGTTAGCTTGACTACGGTTAGATAGCCCGTCACTAAGGCACCTAAAATAGCGATCGCCGCAATCAGCAGACGGGACCAGCGATGAATCCAGGGAGTAGAACGTCGGCGGCTCATGTCAGAACTGAGGTAGGAGGGCTGAGAAGTGAGAATCGAAAACTGAAGCGCGAAATTATCGCAGGTTAGAGAACTCAGTAAAAAGTTTTGAGATGTTAGTTTTTTGGAGTTAATTTAGAAAACCAACAACTAAAAACTAACAACTAACAACTGCAACTAACAACTAATAAGTGACCGAAGAAACAGGCTTGGGTTCCGCTTTGGTCGCAAAGCTGCGTCGGGTTGCTTCCACAAATTGGCTGACCCGAATCGGGTCAATGGGCTGCTCGATCCGCCCGTGGCGCTTGAGAGAGCTGGAAACAATCACGCCATCTGCGGCTTGCATCAGCGTAGAAATATTTTCCCAGTTGGCACCACTGCCGATAAATACGGGCGTCCCGTTGGCAGCGGCGGTTGCTAGTTCCAAGTCTTCTAGACTCGGAGGGCTACCCGTCGCCCAGCCACTTAAAATGACGCCATCTGCTAAACCCCGCTCAATCGTCTCTTGCACTGCTGTGGTTAGATTTGGGGAACCTAAAGGGCGACCGTGCTTGACTAAGACATCTGCCAAAATTTTTACATTACTGCCCAATTCCCGACGGTAACGGAGCAATTGATGCGCCTCTCCCTCAATCAGCCCTTGGTCAGTTGCCATGACGCCGGTAAGGACGTTGACGCGGATAAACTGAGCGTGGACGCAGGATGCAATTGCGATCGCGCTATGGGCATCATTGCGTAATACATTAATGCCTACAGGTAACGTCACCAAGTTCATGAGCCGCTGGATAATCAGTGTCATTGCACTAACGACCGCTGGATCTACCTGGTTTTTACTAAAAGGGGCGTCAAAGAAATTTTCCACAATAATGCCGTTCACGCCTCCAGCAGATAGCGCGGTCGCTTCCTGCTCAGCTCGATCGATAACCGCTTTCAGGCTACCTCCCCAGCGGGGAGATGTCGGCAGCGGCAGAAGATGAACCACGCCAATGATGGGATTCGGTGTCTTGAAGATTTGATTTAAGTCCACTTGTCTACCTGAAAACACCGGCGAATTCTTGCTACACCTGTCGGTTATTCTCCTCCAAGCAGCAAAAATGGCAGTGAAATGAATCGCATCTTGGATGATGCCATTCTAGAATTTTATCTAGAATGGAGACAGGGGTAGATACCACTATCCAGTTCCCTACTCTGGTTGGTGAGTGGAAGATAGATTCTTCAACGACTCAACTCCTATCTTCATACCCAAACCCGCTCCTCCCAGTTTGACACTCACGTCCCACTGGGTCGTACACTGCTGTGCCAAGAATAGGGTATAATATTTTGGCTTCAGCTTCTAACAGAATTTCTTTAGCCGTATCTAAACCGCATGGGCAATAAGCCAACAATTGCAATTTCTCACTTGGGCTGCGAAAAAAACCGTATTGATACCGAACATATGTTAGGTCTGTTGGTACAGGCAGGGTACCAGGTAGACAGTAATGAAGAATTAGCAGAATATGTTATAGTTAATACATGTAGTTTTATTGAGGCTGCAAGGACAGAGTCTGTCCGCACCTTAGTAGAACTGGCGGAAGCGAACAAAAAGATTGTAATCACAGGCTGCATGGCGCAGCACTTCCAGGAGCAGCTGCTGGATGAATTGCCAGAAGCGGTTGCCGTGGTGGGCACCGGCGATTATCACCAGATCGTCGATGTGGTTCAACGAGTGGAAGGCGGTGAACGGGTCAAGCAAGTTTCAGAGCTGCCGACCTACATAGCCGATGAAACAACGCCTCGCTACCGCACGACATCGGAAGGTGTCGCGTACCTGCGGGTAGCGGAAGGATGTGATTACCGCTGCGCGTTCTGCATTATTCCCCATCTCCGGGGAAATCAGCGATCGCGCTCCATTGAATCCATCGTCGCCGAAGCCCATCAGCTAGCCTCGGAAGGAGTCCAAGAGTTAATTCTCATCTCCCAGATCACTACCAACTACGGTCTGGATATTTACGGGAAGCCGAAACTGGCGGAACTTCTACGGGAGTTGGGAAAGGTTAACATTCCGTGGATTCGGATGCACTATGCCTATCCCACAGGTTTAACACCAGCCGTCATCGAAGCAATTCAGGAGACTCCTAACGTATTGCCTTATTTGGATTTGCCGTTACAGCACTCCCACCCGGAAATTCTCCGCGCCATGAACCGACCTTGGCAGGGACAGGTAAACGACCAAATTATTGAGCGGATTAAAACAGCTCTGCCTGATGCTGTACTGCGAACCACTTTCATTGTCGGGTTCCCTGGCGAAACGGAAGAGCATTTTGCACACTTGCTACAGTTCGTCCAGCGCCATGAATTTGACCATGTAGGTGTGTTTACTTTTTCTCCAGAAGAAGGCACCCCTGCCTTCACCTTGCCCAATCAACTGCCCCAAGAAGTCATGGATATCCGTAGGGATGCCTTGATGGAAGTTCAGCAGCCAATTTCCTTGAGAAAAAATCAAGCTTGTGTCGGCAAGATGGTTGATGTCTTGATTGAGCAAGAACATCCAGAAACTGGGGAATTAATCGGTCGATCTGCCCGATTTTCTCCGGAGGTAGACGGATTAGTCTACGTCCAAGGCGACGTCCCATTAGGTTCTATAGCATCGGTGGAAATTACAAGCACTGACATCTACGACCTGTATGGTCATGTCGCCAAGCCCGAAGCATGAAGAATGACAACTCAAGAATGAAGGCTGAAGAACTAAGGCAAATATTAATTCATACTTCAAACTTCATACTTAAAAACTTCATACTTCGCAATTCACAATTCTCGAACACTAACAACTAACAACAAATTATGACCCTTTCGTTCACAAGCCTAGGCCTTTCAGAAGCTCGCATTCAGCAACTAGAAAAACTAGGCTTCACTGCGCCCACACAAATTCAATCCCAAGCCATTCCTCATCTGTTGGCTGGTCGGGATGTGGTGGGACAATCCCAAACTGGAACCGGAAAAACAGCGGCTTTTTCGCTGCCGATTTTGGAACGGATCGACATTAAAAATCCCGCAGTCCAATCGCTGATTTTGACACCGACGCGGGAATTAGCTCAGCAAGTTGCTCTGGCAATTCGCAGCTTTAGCAACGAGCGGCGGTTGGGTGTGCTGACAGTATATGGCGGTCAAGCTATCGACCGGCAGATCCAGCGCCTCAGACAGGGCGTTCAGATCGTAGTTGGAACCCCAGGACGGGTGATTGATTTGCTCAACCGGGGAGAGCTTAAGCTCGATCAAGTCAACTGGCTGGTATTAGATGAAGCCGATGAAATGTTGAGCATGGGCTTTATTGACGATGTAGAAACCATCCTCAAGCAAGTCCCCACCGAGCGTCAGACGGCATTTTTCTCGGCGACAATGCCGCCGACCATTCAAAAATTGATTGCGAAGTTCTTGCGATCGCCAATGAACGTCTCTGTGGAGCAGCCCAAAGCCGCTCCCTCCCGGATTAACCAGGTGGTGTACATGGTGCCCCGCGGCTGGTCAAAATCTCGCGCCTTGCTGCCCATCTTAGAACTGGAAGATCCCGAATCTGCCCTAATCTTTGTGCGGACACGCAAGACAGCCGCGGAACTGACCAACCAACTGCAAGCTGCCGGTCACAGTGTAGACGAGTACCACGGCGACCTCAATCAACAAGCCCGGGAACGGCTGCTGATGAGGTTCCGCCAACACCAAGTGCGCTGGGTAGTCGCCACCGATATTGCGGCGCGGGGTTTAGACGTTGACCACCTGAGCCATGTGATTAACTACGATCTGCCAGATAGCGTGGAAAGTTACATCCACCGGATCGGGCGTACAGGTCGCGCTGGTAACGCAGGAACAGCCATTTCCCTGATTCAACCGATGGATCGTCGGAAATTGGTGCTAATTGAGCGGAAAGTCCGACAAACCCTGAAAATCGTCCAAATTCCCACACGGGCGGAGATCGAAGGGCGACGTCTGGAAAAACTGCAAGCTCAAGTACGCGAAGTATTGAGCGGAGAGCGCATGGCTTCGTTCTTGCCTGTCGTGGCGCAACTAAGTGAAGAATACGACGCCCACGCGATCGCGGCAGCAGCACTGCAAATGGTGTACGACCAAACTCGTCCCTCTTGGATGTCCAGCGAACAAGAAACACCAATGGACGATCGGGGAATCTCTACTAAGCCAAAGCTGATCAAGCGTCCCAAACCAGAAGTGAAAAGCGAGAACACAGAAGTCAGAAGGCAAAAGCCTGAAGAAATCCGCAATTAAAGTAGCGTAGAAAACGAAAATTTCTTCTAGCTTCTGTTGAAGGAGAGAGAATAAATGACAGGGGTGAACTTCTCCCCGTCTCCCCTCTCCATTTTGAGAAGAGTGGGTTTAGTTCAAGGGTCGGTTTTTTATAGACAAACTCTGGAGCGAACCCACTTCGGCAATCCCTTTCCCCTCTCTGACTCCTGTGGCTTTAACTGTATCTGCTGCGAATTCTCCTGCCCTAAGTAACCCTGTTGGACGGCAGTCCTGGCCTGGACTGATTGAGGCATATCGGCAATATCTGCCGGTGACGGACACAACGCCAGTCGTAACACTGCTGGAGGGCAATACTCCATTGATCCCGGTTCCCGCGATCTCTCAGATTGTGGGTAAACAGGTGCGCGTGTTGGTGAAGTATGACGGTCTCAATCCCACTGGTAGCTTTAAAGACCGGGGGATGACGATGGCAATTTCTAAGGCAAAGGAAGCTGGTGCCAAAGCCGTCATTTGCGCCAGTACCGGCAACACTTCAGCCGCTGCTGCTGCCTATGCCCGTCGGGGCGGAATGCGAGCGTTTGTATTGATTCCCGATGGTTACGTGGCGCTAGGCAAGTTAGCTCAGGCGTTGCTGTATGGGGCGGAAGTTTTGGCAATTAAAGGAAATTTTGACCGGGCGCTTGAAATTGTACGGGAGATGGCAGAAAATTACCCCGTCACGCTGGTGAACTCGGTAAATCCCTATCGCTTAGAAGGACAAAAAACTGCTGCTTTTGAAGTGGTAGAAGCGTTAGGAAATGCTCCCGATTGGCTGTGCATCCCCGTAGGGAATGCCGGAAATATAACTGCATACTGGATGGGATTTTGTCAATATCATCAGGAAGGGAAATGCGATCGCTTGCCCCGAATGATGGGATTCCAAGCGTCTGGCGCATCTCCCCTGGTTACAGGTCAGGCAGTGCCGAATCCAGAAACCCTGGCAACCGCTATTCGCATCGGTAATCCTGCTAACTGGGAACGGGCGATCGCTACTCAACAAGCCAGCATGGGTCAGTTCAACGCAGTGACAGATGCCGAAATTTTAGAAGCCTATCGTCTCTTGGCATCCGAAGAAGGTATTTTCTGCGAACCTGCTAGTGCGGCTTCCGTTGCTGGACTTCTGAAAGTAAAAGATCAAGTTCCCGCAGGCGCTACCGTAGTGTGCGTCCTGACTGGGAATGGTTTAAAAGACCCAGATACGGCAATTAAACATAGCGAAAATTCGTTTAAACAGGGAATTGAGCCAGATTTAGCGACCGTGGCGCAGGTGATGGGATTTTGAGCAGTTAGGCTCAGTTTCATTAGATTATTTCTGAAGTGTGCGCTCCCTCCAAACCTTCCTTATTGCGGTGGTTAAGGAGGGAACTTTACACCTTTTAAGCTTTTGAGCCGGGATTGCGCCCCTCCTCTTCTTGTGAAGACGGAGGGGTTTGTTTATTGTTTTTGCTAGCTTGAGTGCTTACTCCTACCCACTGACCGCGCGGAGCTGATTGGCCTGATGCCGCTGGTTGGCGGGTTATGCGCTCCCGACTAAGTCGATCGAGGGTATCCCCAATCGCAGTCGTTAAACTTCTGCGGGTTTGTGCATGATTGGTCTGCTCAGATTTTAAAGCCTGGGTAAGGCGATCGCGCTCAACCATCGCCTCGGTTAGTTTCGCTTTTAACTCCTCCAAATTTTCTAGTTGTTCTACTTCTGCACGAATTGCCTCCATAGCACCCGGATCGTCCTCTGTGGGTTGTGGTGAACTCTGGAGTTGCCGTAGTTGACTTTTGAGCTTTTCAATCTGTTGTTGAGCTAGCTTTGCCTCAGTTCGGCGTTGCTGCGCTTCTGTGTTATACAGTTGACGCCAGTTTGCCGCACTTTCCAAAGCCGCATCGCGATCGCGCTCTAACTCTGCTAGCTGCTGTTTCAGGGTCTTAATTTCAGCCAACCACTGCGCTACCTCGTGGGCCATTAATAACGACTCCTCATCGGTTACAACGATCAATTTTTAACAAAATTTGCCGATTTGTCATACACACTATCGATAGTTGTACAAAACCCCTGTAACCTTAGTAGTTGATTTGGCACAGTATAGAAAACGTTGTATACGGAATCAAACAATAATGCGCTCGTTCTTAGCCTATGCTGCTCTTAGAGGCTCCTCAATCCGTTTTTTCCGTTTCTTTCGACATCTCAGCTGGGCGACTTTAAAGAAAACCTTCCAGCGCGTAGCCCAACGGCGGTTAACAGGACTTTCGGCAGAAATGGCCTACAACGCCATGTTAGCTTTGTTTCCAGCCATTTTGGCAATCTTGACCGCAATTGGCCTGTTTCAATCCTCATCAGACACTTTTGAAGGGTTAGCTAAGCAATTGAGTGAAATTGCTCCTCAAGAAGCTCTTTTCCTTATTGAAGGTTTTGCCCGCGAAATCAGTCAATCGCAAAATCAAGGGCTGTTTTCCCTCAGTTTTGTTGCAGCTATTTGGGCGTCTTCTGGGGCGCTGAGTGCCGCCATGACCGCTCTCGATCAAATCCATCAGATTCCGCTAGAACAAACCCGACCCTTTTGGAAAGCCAAATTAATTTCTATCGCTCTAACAATTGGTACCATTGTCCTGCTGATTATTGCTTCCTTTTTAGTATTTATTAGCGACCTGATTGTGAAGCTATTAATCAGCCAAAGTGGATTATTGGAATTGTTAAGTATTTGGCGGCTTTTTAGCTGGCCTTTGGCATTAGGCATTGTCGCCTCAGCCTTTGCTTTTATCTATCGCTATGGTCCTAGCCGCTGGGTTGCTGGAACCCCGATTATGCCAGGAGCAATGGTAGCGGCTGTATCCTGGGCGATTATATCAGCTTTGTTTCGGCTTTACGTCTCTAACTTTGGTAATTACAACAAAGCCTATGGTGCAGTAGGTGCCGTTATTGTTTTAATGCTATGGCTGTATATGAGTTCTCTAGTACTGCTGATTGGCGATCAGTTAAACGTTACGGTGGGAGAATCTATGCGGCATCACAGCAAGGCGAAACTAGCCTCTTTAGAGGCTGAGTCGGCACCAGAATCAAAAGCTGGGTAAATTGAGATTTAAACTTTTTCTGGGTACTTCATTAAGGGAACCGTCGGTGTTTCCTCCTCAATGCGGATTTGCACTTCTTTGACATAGGAACTCATGTAAGACATCACTGCATAGATAAAGAGAACAACACCGACCATCTCCAAGCACTCTTCCAAGCTTGACATCAGCATATATCCAATCGCCTGTATTGTCTGCTTGGTTGAAGTGGCTCCCCAAATTAAACGACCATAGTGATATACGTAAAATCCACTCACTAACTCCATGCCAATCGACCCTCCAACAAAGAAAGTTCCGGCAATCAGAAATAAACGCCGTATCTTTGCGGGAAGATGGACGAGAAATTTTAAGAAGAATATTAAGGTAAGAAATACAAAAGCAATACCGAAAATTACCCAAGTATAGTATAAAAATCCGGTAGCTTTGAATGTATCTCGAAGTGGCTCGATCGTCTTTTCATGGAAACTTAGCCATTCGTCTGCTGATAGAAAGAGAAAAAGAACCGACAGAACGCCCCAGTGGAAGGTATAGCGATCGCTTTCAGTTTTCTTCGCGTAGGTAATAACCGCTAGCAAAATTGCACAAAGTAATAACAGCGATGCTGAAAACAAGGCTGGAAAATTTTTCTCGCGATCGACGTTGAATAACTCTACTACTTTATTTAACCATAAGAGCTTATAACCTTGCTGGTATAAGAAGTGCCTTGTTAACTGACTGGCAAGGCTGGCAAAGATGAACCCTATGACTGCGAAAATCAGAAATTTCCTAGCTTTCTTTGGAGAGATGAAAAACTGCATTTTGAAACCTCTCTTAAAAAATTTAAGCTTGGTGAAACGGAGAATTGAAAAATTTCCCGAATTTTTAAAGTGCTATTTGAGTGATAATGGGCGATTAAAAAGCAGGAAGTGTACGGGATTTCTCGGCTAGCGAGCGCGATATCCAGCACAAATGACACGAGGTTACGCTCGTGTTTTGGTAAAAGTCCCGCGTCAAAATGATTAAGAATAAGTTAATGATAGATTAAGCAATATATAACAAAGTGTCAAGTCAAAGTCTATTGAGATTTCCGTCGAAGAATGGACACCGACACGCAAAAGTGTTATTAGGTCTGCTTTCCAGGAAAGTTGACTCTAAACGATTAACTTAAAATAATTAAAACTAAACTTATTAAAAGCAAAAACCACCTTGTACTTTTGGGTAGAAGGTGGTTTGAAAAAGTAATTAGAAGTGGAGCCTACGGGAATCGAACCCGTGTCCAAATTGGGTATTAACCTATCGCTCATTCACAGGTTTAGCCTATCTAACCCTCAAGGCGGGAACCATCCATTATCCCGGATGACAGGATTCTCTGATGAGGTCTTAGCTAGCAAATCTACCAGAGACGACTTGCTATCGCATCCGTTGGGGTTGTTCTGTAGCCCTTAACGGAGTCAGACTACAGACGCTCAGAAACCTAAGATGAGGTTTTTAGGCAACGACAGCTGCCTGACGAGCGAATGCTACGATGTTGTTTTTCGCAGTTACTTTTTTTTGAGTCCAGTATTAACGAGAGAAGACTCACTCTCGACCTGAATCACGGGGCAGCGTTCGCCAACCTGTCGAAACCATTAAGGCCCCCTGTCTCACATATTCTATTATAGTTATTTGTTGAAGGAATGACTGAATTTAACAAGGTTTCCAGAGACAGTTTTCGGGAGTAATAGCCGAACGATTCAGTTCGGTTTAATCGGTGGTTGGCATCCCAAATATAGAGGGAAAAGCGATCGCTGCCAATTGTGCAAACGTCGATACAAGCAGTCGCTAATTATCCTTCTGTTTGTCCGATTTCTCCGGCTTGTCCGGTTTTTCTGGCTTGTCCGGCTTAGACTTCTTTTCCGATTCCGGTTGGGATTGAGTTTCTGGTTTAACAACTGGCACGACAACTGAACCTGGCGGTGCGGAAGTCTCTGGTGCAGATGAGGGTGCAGGATTAGTTGGCTTGCGATCGCTGCGAGGGAATGGCGGCGTCACTTCCGAAGCGGCGGGAGGCTGCGGATTGGCAACCGGGGATGGTGGCGGCTGTTCCGAAGCGGGAGAAGGTTGTGGATTGTTAGCAGCCGGTGGCGGAGTTTGTTCGGATGTAGGAACCGGCTGTTTTTGCTCCCTGCGTTCTATTTCTGCCTGTCCGGCGTTCTTGTTCGTTTCACGATTAGATTGCGGCTTGTTTGAGTTCGGGGATTTCGATGAAGTGTTTGCAGGAACATCCGGAACATCGCGCTTAACCCGCTGCTGAGATTTTCTACGGAAGGATTTTTGAACTTCAACGGGTTGCCGTTCAGACTCAGTAGGGGTGATATTAACTTTCTCTACGGATTCGGGAGTGACAGTTTGTGCCTCTTGTGGCTGATTTTGCGGCTGGGATTCCGGTTGGGCAACAGGGGAAGCGTCGGGCGGTTGAGGCTGACGCCAGACAGAACTCAACGCGATCGCTAAACCGGATGCGATCGCGATTCCTGTAGCAATGAAAAGACTGCGGGGATTTCGGAAGAAGGAAGAACTGGATTGATGGTTTCTCTCTTCTGGTACGGGCGAAGCGATCGCGCCCCCATTTCTTGAACCCGAATTTTTTCCCGCCAAAGCTTCGCCTCTAGACGGTGATGGGGAGATAACTGGGATAGTTGCCCCTGTATGAGTTGGCGGCATTGTTTCGGCAGTGGAACCTGCAAACTGAAGATCCGGCAACAGAGACAGCCACTCATCTACACTGCCAGGTCGATATTGAGCATCCACAGCCATCCCACGCATTACCGCCTGATTTACCGCCGGACTTAGGTAGTGTTTTAAATCGCGGGGTGCTGGCATCGGTTGCCTGTCTCTCAGTACCGCAGGTGTTGGTACTGTTGCCGTTAACAGCGCGTAAAGTGTGGAGGCTAACCCATAAACATCCGTCGCTGGGGTACGCTTTGCTTGGGGTAGGTACTGCTCAATGGGAGCATACCCTTCAGAAACAATACTTGTATGAGTTTGGGTTGAGTCTGGCGTAAACTCCCGCGAAATCCCGAAGTCAATCAGCACCACCTCTTGAGTTCCTTGGCGCAGAATGATGTTCTGGGGCTTGATATCCCGATGCAGCAGATTATTTCGATGCACCACTTTAACTGCTGCCCCAATCTGCTGCATGAAGTGGATAGCAGCTGACTCTGGCAGAGGCTTGTCTGGAAACACGACCTCTTGCAAAGTATTACCTGCAATATAGTCCATTACCAGGTAGGGCAACCCAGCTTCCAAAAAGAAATCATTAACCCGAACGATATTGGGATGGACGCACAACGCTAAACGTCTTGCTTCATCCTGAAACTGACGCCCAAATCTGGCAAAGTCAGGATGCCGACAGAGGGAATCGTTGAGCGTTTTAATGACTACAGGTTGCCCCAAGTAGTGGTGGGTGGCTTGAAAGGTAACGCCAAAGCCACCCCGTCCCAGTTCTCGATCGAGAGTGTATTTGCCACCCTGCAAAGTTTTGCCAACTAGCGTGTCCATGCAATCACCAAGAATGAAGGATGAGCTAATTTGAACTCGTTTTAAATTTCTCTTCCTTCCGATGTTAGAACCTTTGACCGATCCCGAATTGGAGTCGGCTTTCACCGTGGTCGTTGATACCAAAGTCAGCCCTGAGCAAGCCAATCGGGGATTGGACGCGCACACCAGCTCCGTAGCCAAAGCCAGTTCCTTGTTTGCCACGGACAGTTCCAGGTTCTCCCGGCACCGTATCGCCAGAGCCTAAGTCGGAGCCAAAGTCAGCGAATAAAACGCCACCTACCGGCTTAAAAACTGGGAAGCGATACTCGGCAGAGGCTAACACATAGCTGCGACCGCTGGCAACATCACCACTTCCGTAGCCCCGTACAGAATTGATGCCACCTAGATTAAAGGCTTCATAGGGCGGGAGATTGCCGATGGTTGTGCCTCCCTGCACGTTGAAGGCTAATACATCTGGAGTTGCACCGTTGGTTAAATTAAAGGGTATGTACTGGCTGTAGTTTGCCTTAACCCGGTTCATCAAGATACTGCCGTTCCCAACCGGGATCGATTGTTCTGTACTGAGGCTGACGACCGACCCTTTGGTTGGGTTAATTGGATTGTCTCGTTTGTCTTGTGCGATCCCAGCAGACACGGAAACTTTGTCGTCGATACCGTTTTGGCTATAGGAAAGGCGATTTCCTAATTCATCTACGGGTGAGAGATTGCCTTTGCTATCGCGGATGCTGGTGCGGGTGTAGTTCACGCCTACCGATGCCTGCACATCGCCTACAGGTTTCGTGAAGGTGACGCCGCCGCCAAACTGCCCTTCCCGAACTTTGTCCCCATTCGGCAACTTGACATCTTCATTGAAGGTTTCGGAAAGTTGCCGCTGTCGAGATGCCTCGATACTATATCCAGGGCGGTCTGGATTGCTGGCGCGATAGGGACTGGTAATATTCCCATTAAACTGTAAGTCGCTCCGGCTTGCTTGGACATTCAAACCTACCTGCTGGTTAATGCCCCCAAAATTCTGGTCTTTATAATTAATGCTGCCGAAGATGCCACTGTTCTCGCTGTAACCACCCCCAACGTTGACGGCGCGGGAAGTGCGTTCGGTAAGGTCGTAGCTCACGTCAACTTTTCGAGAATCGCCAGTGAGGGAAACATCCGCGTTGTCAAACAGCCCTAACTGATACAGCCGTTGCAAGTCTGTCCGTGCCGCATCGACCCGGAAGGGTTGACCCGGCTTCAGTTTTAACTCCTGACGGACGAAATTTTCTTGGGTGCGTCCTTTGGTTGGCTTGCCCTCGCTGTCTAAAAAGCGGATTTTCACATTCCCAACGATACCCTCAGCGACTTCAATGGTGACTACCCCATCGCGGCTGGGTTGCACGGCTAGCACTTGTGCTGCCACATAACCATTTTGCTTGTACCACTGGTTAATTTGTTCGGCACTTTGGTTGAGGGCATTGGGGCTAATTTTTGCCCCCAGTTGGGATTTAAAAATATCGTTGGCAACCGCTGGAGTCAGGGCTTGGGCACCGGAAAGTTTGAGCGATCGCACCACCAAGGGTTTCACCTCGAAGACTGTTCTCAGTCCATTTGGCTCGGTATAACTGTTTACGTTGGCATCAGTAAATAGTCCGGTCGCTAAAATCGCCGTTACATCCTTTTGCAGCTGGCTTTGACTGGTATCTCCACCCGGACGAGTTTTAATCGTTTGACGGACAATTTGCTGCAACTCTGGTGTCGCTCCCGCTACCTCAATACCTGTCGCGGTCACGACCAAGTCTGGTGAATTGATAGAGCTAGCAGGCGCTTTTTGGGGAACGCGAGTCGTCTGAGTAAATTGAGGCAGTGTCCGGGTTTCCGGTGCCGCAATGGCTCTCGCGGGGCGGGTGGTGGCAGAATTAACTGGAACAACCACTTGGCTATTGACGGGTTGTTGAGCTGGCGCGGATGGCTGGCGCGTACCCGAATTAACCGGGACAACGACCTGAGCATCTGCTATTTTTTGAGTTGCGGCTGTTGAGGAAGGCACATCGGAAGTGACCGGGACAACGACAACTTCTTCAGCGTTTGGTGTCTGGGTTGGAGAGGAAGAAGTTGTACTGGCGCTAGCCAGAGAACTGAGATCGCTCGCAGCCAAAACCGCTAAAGTGCAAATAGCCAAAGAAGGAACGCGCATTATAGAAAACCAGGGAGAGAGAGGAGGAGAAGGAGATTGCATACAGATATCCAGCGAAATGGTATAAGACGGTAGCTAGTGTAAAATCGCTAATTGCTTATCGCTTACGAGGTTTTGTTAAATTTGACACTCGCTATTGCCGTCTGGTTCCATTCGTCGATTTTGAATTTGGAAATTTTTCCCTGGCTTCTCTGGAGTCAGGAAGGTTGGATTTTGGATTGGCAATGGAGAAACAATCGAAAATCTAAAATCTGTGGAGGTCTGGGATGAGGGTACTGTGCCTCAGCAATGGTCATGGGGAGGACATTATTGCCGTCCGGATTTTGCAAGAACTTCAGCAACAGTCTCATTCTTTGGAACTAGCAGCCTTGCCATTGGTGGGTGATGGGCGAGCTTACGCTGAGTTAGATATCCCTATCATTGGTCACGTGCAAACGATGCCCTCCGGTGGCTTTATCTATATGGATGGGCGTCAACTGGTGCGAGATGTACAGGGCGGTTTACTACAGCTCATCCTCGCCCAGCACCGCGCGATCCGGAAGTGGGCGTCCCCAGGCAGAACCAAGGAGCGAAGCAGAGGCGTAATCCTGGCGGTGGGAGATATTGTCCCGCTACTATTTGGCTGGTTAAGCGGCGTTCCCTATGCTTTTGTGGGTACGGCTAAATCGGAATATTATTTGCGAGATGAAGCGGGGCCATTGCCACGGCGCGACCAAAGAGGGCGCTGGGAAGGTTGGTCTGGGTCTGTTTACCTGCCTTGGGAACGTTGGCTGATGAGTCAGCGGCGTTGTAAGGCGGTGTTTCCCAGAGATGGGCTGACAACTCAGATGTTACAAAAGTGGTCTATCCCGGCGTTTGATTTAGGGAACCCGATGATGGACGGTCTGGAACCGCCGAGATCCAGGGCAATATTTTATTCGTCAAATGCTGAACAGGAAGAGATGAGGCGATCGCTAATTGTGGCTCTTCTCCCCGGTTCTAGACCTCCCGAAGCTTATGCCAATTGGCAGCAAATTATGCAAGCTTGTGTGGGGTTAATGCAGGGGTTTGCACCTCGACCCGTCCTATTCCTGGGCGCGATCGCACTTGGGTTAAATTTAGACCCTTTGTGCCAAACCCTTGAAGCTCACGGTTGGCGACAATCTAATGCACTGGGGGCAAATGAGAAATTCTCTCCCTCACCGATTTCTGACCCAGAAGCACTAACTTTTACGAAAGAAAATGGCACTCTGATTCTGACTCAGCACGCTTATAACGATTGCTTAAATCAAGCAGATTTAGCGATCGCAATGGCTGGTACGGCAACGGAGCAGTTTGTCGGATTGGGGAAACCCGCGATCGCGATCCCCGGAGAAGGTCCTCAGTTTACGAGCGCCTTTGCCGAAGCTCAATCTCGCCTGCTAGGACCCTCCCTGATTTTGGTAGAACAACCCGCTAAAGTCGCCGGGGTTGTGCAATATTTATTACGCGACCCCGATCGGCTGCAACTGATTGCTGAAAATGGACGCCGCCGCATGGGAGAAGCGGGAGCCGCCGAGCGGATTGCGGCTTGTGTGATGGAACGCTTGTTGGGTTTTTACTTTTCAATTTAGGCTCAACCCATTGCTAATTGCCACTGACAGTAGGGGAGCAAAGTTGTTCTTCCCCTACTCTGATGGCGTAGCCTTGTTGAAAGAAATGATTGCCCAACTCATGCCCACCCCGTTTATTTAATTGAGTTGATGTCCCAACTATCATAGAGAATAAAGAATGAGTTTCGTTGAGAGTAGATTGCTTTGAGCTGAGCGAATACATTTTAGGTTTGGGCTTCGCCCAGCTATTGATTAGAGAGGGATCAAAATCCATGTACAAGATAGGTGTATTGGATGATGATGAAAATTGGTGTTTGATTATCGAGCGATTTTTACGAAAAGATTTTGAAGTTCATATTTATAAAACAGTCTTTACGTTTTTACAAGAAATAGAAAGTTACGATTTACTGATTATAGATTTTTCTATTCCCCCCGCTCCGTATGAGAGAGGCATGGATGGTTGCGAGATCATCAATCATATCAAAAATGATTTTGTAAATCCTCCCTTATTAGTTTTAGCAACCGGCTTTATTAGTGCTAATGAGTTAGAGTTTGGCAGAGAAATCTGTCCGGAAGCCGATGCTTTTTTAGCGAAAGATGCAGGGTTAGACATCATTTTGAATGAAATCAAACGACTGCTGAATTCTAAAGATAGTGATGCATCTAATCGAGCGATCGCAAATCCACCCAGTTAGATGCTTCATGACTTTATAAGTAATACATTCCCGTTCGTAGTCGCTCAGTAAACTGCATTCTAAAGACGGAGAAAAGTAATAAGGCGTGCTTAGATATTCTTAACCAACACTCCAATGTCTCGTTGAATCGGCAGCACATCTAAAATATCGGTTTGGGAGCAATATTTCAGGTCTTCTTGACAATCGAGGCGTAACAGCCGTTGACCATGACTAGCGTGGTGGAACAACTCTAGTAAATTATTTTGCCACTGCTGGTAAAGAGCGATCGCGGCACATCCTTCATCGTTACCTATTTCTAGCGAACCTTTCTCTTGCAAAGAATGAGCGATCGCACCTGCACACACCGTATCCTCCAGAGAAAAACTACCTTCCCAACCCGATCCCAGCAGCCAAACCGTCTCTGGCTGCTTGCTGAGAACGTATTCTACCACCGCTTGACGATTCACTAACGCTGCTGCCAGAACCACTGGAGCCTTCTGTACTCGCGTTAGGGCGCGAGTGCCATTCGTAGTACTGATAAATAATCGTCGTCCCTGTACGCGCTCTGGCGTACAATCCAGGGGAGAATTGCCCAAATCGCAGCCAGACACTTTAGCACCGCCTCGTTCACCGGCGCGCAACCGGAGATCGGCTTGCCACTGTTCGCTGACTTGCATCAAGGTTCCCATATCGCTAAAGACTTGGACAGCCTCAGCACCCGCATTCAGCGCGGTGGCGATAGTAGTCGTAGCGCGGAGTACATCGATGGCGATCGCACACTCAGGTACGCTGTCGGAGGGAGTCAGTTCGGGCGTGTGGTAGACAAATAACTTCACAATTAAGGTTTTACCTGCAATCAAAACTATTGACTTAACATTTTAGGGAGCATTAGGTAGGAAAGCCTACCAAATTTAGATTAAACCGCTGAAAGTCGTGCCAACGCATCTTTCATCGTGGGTGGTAACTGGCGCATAATCTTACCCTTTTCTCGATCTACTACCACTAACGTGACTTTGGCAGTGACGTACAACTCTTGTCCATCGAGAGATTGAATCTGATAATCCCAATTGATGCGGACGCCCTCGGTATCTGCCATGCGCGTCTTTAGCACAGCACTCATTCCCATCCGCAGAGGGCGGTGGTAGCGCACCGAAAGATCCACAACCGGCATATCGCATCCCAAGGCGACTAAATCTGCAAATTCGATGCCAATTGAGCGCAGGCATTCCACCCGCGCTTCCTCCATCCAGGCAATATAGGAGCCATGCCAGACAATCCCTGCATAGTCAGTATGGTGAGGATGCGCCTTGACTGGGTATTCAAACCAGTTCTCTGTCGTAGCTGTTAGAGAGACGCTTTCAATCGCGCCCGTAGGTGGCAGTGATGGCGAGGTTTGTGGTTCTTCTGACACGTTGCCTATCGTCCTCAGTACACCTAGAGGATTGTACCTCTAGACTGAGCGCGATCGCCTCCTGAGATCGTTAGATGACTCTTCTTCCTGCGCGAGGGCTATTCTCAGTGCGATCCTTCCGTAACGAGCGATCGCAAGCGTGGATCTCTTCCAGTAGCATAGAAATTTTCTGCTTGCCAACCGTAATTTCCTCAGAAAGCATCGGGTTTTTGCCGATTCCCTACTGATGAAATAACCAATTTCTAAGCCAGCCATCTGCTAAACCGCTTGTAGAGGAGTCGTCTCATGCATCGTCGCGTCTATCACCTCAGTCTTCTCACGATTACCCTGCTTCTCACCCTTCACCCTTCATCCTTGATCCTTGATCCTTCTGAAAGCGCTTTAGCACAGGCACCAACCTCTACAGACCGGAAAACTGAAGCAGACCGACTTTTCCAACAAGGCGTACAGCAGTATCGTCAAGGGCAATACCCAAAGGCACTCGCCACCTATCAACGGGTGCTAGAAATACAGCAACAACTGAATGACAAAGCCGGAATTGGGCAAACCCTGAACAACATCGGCGAGGTTTACTACTGGTTGCGGCAACCTGACAAAGCTTTAGATGTTTTGCAGCAAGCTTTGGCTATTCGCAGAGAATTAAAAGATCGTACAGGGGAAGGAGAAACCCTAGATAATATTGGCTTGAGTTATTTCTGGAATGACCAAAATGACAAAGCTTTAGAAACCTTGCAACAAGCTTTAGCGATTCGTCGGGCAGTACAAGACAAAGCAGGAGAAAGTAAAACCCTCAGTAGTCTTGGCACGCTTTACGCGGGTGGTCTTCAGCAATATCCCAAAGCCTTAGAAAGCTTACAGCAAGCGCTGGCAATCCAACAAGAATTAGGGGATAAATTTCTACTGGGAATTACTATGCGCCGAATGGGGACAGTCTATCGAGGCATGAAAGAGTATCCTCGTACTTTGGAGTGGTTGGAGAAATCGTTAGCCCTCAGCCGCGAAGTGCAAAACCGTGTAGGTGAAGGGGAAACTCTCTATCAGATCGGCTTAACTTACTTTAATCAAGACAAGTATGACCAGGCTTTGCAATTTTATCAGCAAGCATTGCCTCTTATTCAAGCCGTAGGAATTCACCTAGTAGAAGCTGGCATTCTCGAAGGAATGGGAGATTCTTACTTTAATCAAAAACAATATGAGCAAGCGATCGCTTTTTACCAACAATCCCTCCCTGTTGTCAGAGAAGTAAAGAATAAGTCCCAAGAAGTTGGCATTCTTCTATTCATAGGGAAGGCTTACAGCAGTCTCAAGCAATACGAGCAAGCGATCGCCTTTAAGCAACAAGCTCTGGCAATCGCGCAAGCCATTCCCAATAAAGCGCAAGAAGCCAATGTTCTCTCTGGAATAGCCTATATTTACTTTAGTCAAAATCAATATGAGCAAGCGATCGTATTCTATCAACAAGGACTGGCGATTACACGAGAAACCCAAGATAAGCCCCAAGAGTCTAACTTTCTATCTCTAATCGGAAGTTCTTACTATTTGCAAGGTAAAGACGAGCAAGCCATTGAATTCCTTCAACAATCATTAGCTATTCGCCGAGAAATCAAGGATAAACCCGCTCAACTAGAAACCCTAATCTTGTTAAGTGGAATATATAGCTCAACAGCCATATCATTTGTCAACAGAGGGGTATATCCTCAAGCAAAAGCAGAGTATTCTCTCGTGATAGAGTTGGCACAGGAAGCTTTAAACCTTGCCAGAGAATTGAAAAAAACAAAATCAGAAGCAAGTGCTTTAATTCATCTGGGAGCAGCTTACAGCTTCTTTCAAGACGAGCGAAAAGCGATTGAAGTGTTACAACAAGCGATGAGCATTGCGCGAGAAACCAAGGATTTAGGTATTGAAGACTCAGCTCTGACTCAGCTTGCTAGCATTTACAATACTCAGGACGACTCTCGCAAATATATTGAAATCAGGTTGCGACAAGTCGAAATTGCACGACAGCAAAATAATAAACGGGGTGAGGCAGATGTTTTACTCACTTTAGCCAGCACCTATAACGTACTTGGAGAAAATCAAAAGGCAGTCGAAACCTACCAGCAAGCATTAGCCGCAGCGCGACAAATCGAAATCGCTAAACTATTGCCAAATTTACAAGATAGTGCTTTAAGCACAGAATCGAGTGCGCTATCTGGCTTAAGTCTGAGTTACAGCAATCTTGGGGAATATGACAAAGCTATTGATTGGGCGCAACAGCTATTAAAGCGTGCACAAACCCTCGGTAAACCTGAATTAGAAGTAGACGCGCTGCTGCGGTTGGCTTTCTTATACAATGTACCTCTCAAAAATGTTCCGAAAGCCATTGAAGTCAGTCAGCAAGCCTTAACCATTGCGCGGAAAATCAAAGAATCCTCCCTTGAAGCAAAGGCACTGGCAAGCTTGAGCAGCGCTTACAACAAACAGGGCAACTATCCCTTAGCGTTGCAGTCGGCTGAGCAATGTTTAGCAATTGCCAAGCAGCTAGAAAACCCCCAACTAGAGCAGAATGCTTTGGATATTCTTGAAGAAATTTACTCCAACCAAGGTAACTATCAAAAAGCGGTGGAGTTTGCTCAAGCTAGGTTGGCAGTAGTGCAAAAGGCAAAACTGAACAACTATGAAATCAGTGCTTTAACGTCCCTAAGCCAGAGTTATGGCTTGTTAGGTGATACTACCAAAGCCGTGGAAACAGCCAAGCAAGCTTTAACTTTAGCACGACAAAGGCAAAATACTTCTCGTGAAGCCTTAGCTTTAAATGCTCTCAGCGACGCCTACAGAGTTCAAGGAGAATACGAACAGGGGATAGCAGTAGGACAAACGTCTTTGGAGATATCGCGCAAAAACAAAGATTTCATTGGAGAAGTAGCGGCGGCGACTATTCTTAGTGGAATGTATGAGGCTTTGGGAGAATATCAAAAAGTAATTGCAGTTGCAGAGCCAAGTTTAGCACAGGCAAGGAAAATAAATAATCGCGAACAAGAAGCAGAGTTACTAATCAAGTTAGGAAACTCTTACGGAATTATTGGCAAATACACAGAAGGCAAACAGTTAGTAGAGCAAGGATTAGCAATTGCGCGAGAATTAAAAAATCGTAGGCTAGAATCCCATGCTTTAGCTCGGTTGAGTAACCGCTACAAAGATTTAGGTGAATATCAGAAAACATGGGATTCACTTCAACAAAGTTTGAAAATTGCCCGTGAAACTAATATTCCAGCAGCACAGACCTTACCGCTAACTTCTCTGGGGATTGTTTATGCTGAGCTTGGGGATTACCAAAAAAGTAACGAATTCTATCAACAAGCACTGCCCATACTACGTCAACTCAAAAATCGCTTTGACGAAAGCCTTGTGCTGCTTTTTATCGCCCAAAACTATTTTGCCCAAGGAAATCCACAAAAAACTATTGAATCCGCTCAAGAAGGATTAGCAATTGCTGGAGAAATTAAAGAGCCGCGAATCCAAGCATTTGCTAATATCTTGCTAAGTCTTGGCTACGGGCAATTGGGTAATGACAAACAAGCAATGGAAGCCGCCCAAACTTGGTTAATTTTCACTAGAAAAGTCCAAAATAAAGTTTGGGAAAAGCAAGCCCTTACTCTAGTTGGACATATCCATCGCAAATTTAGACGCCAAGAAGAAGCCATTGAGGTATATCAACAAGCACTTGCGATCGCAACCGATAATCAAGCTCCTAGCGCTGATGCTTTCATTTATTCAGGGTTAGCGCGTATCTACCAAGATTTAAATCAGTCAAGTGTTGCCATTACTTACTACAAGCAATCGATTAACAAAATTGAGGAAGTCAGACGCAGTATCGAAGGCTTACCACAAGAGTTACAAAACTCTTTCTTAGATGCAACAGTTGATTTCGATAAGGTGAAGGTGTCTGATATCTATCGCCAGCTAGCAGCCTTGTTGCTCTCTCAACAACGGGACAAAGAGGCATTACAAGTACAGCAACTTTTGAGAGAGCAGGAAATTCGCGAAGCTGTCAGCCCTAGAGATGCTGCGGGGGATAAACCTAACATTCCCCTTACTCCGACAGAGAGACAGATTCCTGCTCAAAGCGAGTCTATCATTGCCTTAGCAAGCCAAATTAATGAGTGCGATCGCACTAACTGTAGCCAACTTAAAGAGCTTACGACTCGCCGTACTTCTCTGATTGTTGAATTTGACCAACAATTGCAGAAAATCGACCAAGAAATTCGCGCTAATCGTGCCAAAGATGACGCTTTCTTTGACCCGAATAAACTGGCAAAAGCTCAAGAAATTGTTGAAGCACAACCAGGCACGGTGATGATTTACCCCTTGGTTCTAGAAAACGAACTGTGGTTACAACTATATGCCCCAGGGGGTGCGGTCAAAACCGTTAAAGTTAACGTCGGAAGAGATGAATTAGGAAAAACGGTCAAAGAGTTCCGCGATTTAATGAAGGAGTGCGAGAACGCTGCTCATTGCGGTTCTGCTGAAGCTACTAAAATACAAGCAGTTAGTCTAAAACTTTATAACTGGCTAATCAAAGACTTAGAGGCGGAACTTCAGAATAAGAATAACCAGGTGAAAAACTTGGTCTTTGCTCTCGACAGAGTGACGCGCTATATTCCAATGAGCGCCCTTTATGACGGGAAACAATACCTAATCGAAAAATACACCATCTACAATGTATTGACAGAAGATACTGACACCCGCGATAAACTACCTGTCGGTACTCAAAATAGCCCTGTTTTGGCAATGGGATTATCTGATGCTGTCCCTGGTTTTGGTTCTCTACCAAATGTGCCTGCTGAAATCGATGCGATTGTGCGTCAAGAAACTAAAAATAATCAGGGAATTTATCCCGGTCAAAAGTTTTTAAACCGTTCTTTTGACTTTGCTACTCTGCAAGACAATTTGAAAAATTATAGAATTTTACACCTGGCGACTCATGGGGTATTTGTTCCTGATAGCGCAGATAAATCTTACATCCTCTTAGGAACCGGCGAACAACTCACGATTCCTCAGATAAAAACTTTAACCGGGTTAAATAACATTCATTTGGTTGTACTGTCAGCTTGCCAAACCGCCTTGGCTGGTCCCCGTCAAGACGGCATAGAAATTGCTAGTATGGCTTACCACTTCTTAAACCGGGGAGCGAAGGCGGTGATGGCTTCCCTGTGGCTCGTGGACGATAGCAGCACCAGTCTTTTGATGCAGCAATTTTATAAAAATTTAGCCAACGGCACCTCTGAAAAGGCGATGACTAAAGCGGAAGCGTTGCGCCAAGCTCAACTCAATCTGTTACAAGGCAATGTCTCAACAGCAGCTAATACCAATTCTCGTGGTGGCATTGTTGTGGAACAAATACCTGGCTCTCGACCGCCGATAGCCCCCAGCAACGGCTCAAAATTTTCTCACCCCTATTATTGGGCACCGTTTATTTTGATAGGAAATGGACTTTAAAAAAGTATCAAAATTCAGGTACTTGGTAAAGGTAAAAGAGATGGGAAAAATTTCTCACCTTCTTGCTTACGATTGGGTACCTCTGATGCTGATTAGAAATGGATAATAACACGCCCAACTCAGATAGTTGATGCTTTGGCAATTGGCTATACTAGAGGCGCTTAACGCTTAGGAGAGGCAACAAATGCAATGAAACAAAGAATTCTAGCCGCCGTTGGACTTTTGTCTGCTCTCTGGTTCGCTACGCCAGTGAGAGCGGAAAATCCCGAACACGTTAAACGGTTGCTGGAAACCAATAAATGCTTGAATTGCGATCTTAGTGATGCCAACCTGATTGGTGCCAAATTGGTTGCAGTCGACTTGAGAGGAGCTAACCTGAGTGGTGCCAACTTAAGTGGCGCTGACTTGTCTGGTGCTAACTTGACCAATGCCAACTTAACCAGGGTGAATTTGAATAATGCCAAATTGACGGGTGTTATAGGACTTCCTAACAATCTCGTCTCTTTTGAGCCAAGAACACAGAATAGACAGGAAGGTGGAGGATTCCCTTTGAGGGGTATCGTTTACAATCCTCCAGAGCAAGAAGTTCCAAATATTCGAGAACCAGGAGCCTCGCGTGGTAGTAGCGCCTGTATTGTTGATGCAAAGCGTCTAACTGCATTGGTACCAGGCAAGAATCCTGGTAAGAATTTTGGGGTGACGGTTACAGGATATCCAACCTTCTTCTTTTATATTCCTAAAAATGCCCCGCAGGCAGCAGAGTTGATGGTATGGGATGTAGAGGGAAAACAGGTTGTTTACGAGACCACTTTCAAGATTTCTCAAAATCCTGGTGTTGTTAGCGTTAGCCTCCCTGAAAAAGCAAATGCGCGATTGCTGCAAGTTGGAAAAACATACCGTTTTTCCTTAGCACTGCTTTGCGACCCTGAAGACCGGGGGAGTAATATTTCGGTTGAAGGCTGGATTCGACGCAACGAATTAAGCGCCTCTCTTGCCAGTCAATTACAGCAAGCATCTCCCCAAGAGCGTCCAGTTATCTATGCAAAAGCTGGCATCTGGTATGAGACTCTGACGACTCTGGCTGAGCTACGTCGCTCTCGCCCTAACGATTCTACGCTAGCGACAGCCTGGGAAGATTTGTTGAAGTCAGTGGGACTTGAGGCGATCGCTACCGCACCCTTACTTCCGCAGCAAACACAGGAAAGCACTCCACCAATCTCTCAACCTGCTGGTGCTTTAAATACACCTAAAGGGCAGGCAGGGGGCGGAACCCAGCTTAGAGGTGGCGCTTACAATCCTGCGGAAATTGCAGTTCCTGGCGGGACGCAAGGAGGAGGATCGCGCTGACGATTGGATAAACCTTTTACTGGTAAGACTGGCAAATATCAATTACTTACCGCAAAAGAAACGCGATGAAGGATATTAAAGCTAATCCGCTTGTGTAGCAGTATTTTTATGCGTCCCCCTGTTCAGAAACTTAGCTTTACTACAGCCTTACTTTTATCTTTCGGTTGCTTCTCCCCAGTGGCAGCGAACTCCTTAGCCTTACCGGGATTTTTGGCGGAACCGGCAAAAAAAATGCGGTTTATCGCCTCTCGACAAGAGCAAAAAACTGAGGCAGATCGGCTGTTTCAACTAGGCATTCAGCAATTTCGTAACAGCCAGTTTAAAGAAGCTCTGCAAACCCTAGAAAGAGTTCTGGAAATTCGCAAAAGAATTGGCGATAAACCAGGGGTTGGGGAAGCACTTACTAGCCTGGGGGAAGTGTACAACGGCTTGAGTCAATACGCCAAAGCTTTAGAAAGCTTACAGCAAGCACTGTCATTCCGCAAAGAAGCGCGCGACAAGGTAGGCGAAGGACGGACGTTAACAGAAATTGGTGCTACTTACCGCGAGTTAGGACAGTTTCCTAAAGCAATTGAGATTCTACAACAAGCGTTGGGAATTCTGAAAACAACAGACGACAAGGTAGGCAAAGGCAATACTCTCTATAACATTGGTATTGTTTATAGCGGGCAGGGACAATATCCGCAAGCACTAGAGTTCCTCCAGCAAGCTTTGGAAACGGCGAAAGCAGCAGATGACAAGCTAGGCGAAGGTAGAACTCTGAATACGATTGGTGGAGTTTATGACAGTCAGGGACAGTATCAAAAGGCGATAGAGTTTCAACAACAAGCTTTAAAAATTCTTAGGGATATTGGCGATCGCTTGGGTGAAGTCCGCACTCTAAATAACTTGGGCATCACTTATCGCAAGCTAGGCAGGTATCCTCAAGCCCTAGAAGTCCATCAACAAGCTTTAGCAATCAGCCGAGATATCGGCAATCCCGCCAATGAAGGGCGTAACCTTTACAACATTGGTGTTGTTTATCGCAGCTTAGGCAACTATCCTCAAGCTCTGGAATATTATCAGCAAGCTTTAGCAATTAGCCAAGAGATCGGTGACAAGACAGGTGAAGGGCGCACCCTCATTGGTATCGGGGCAGTTTATGACAGTCTGGGGCAGTATCCAAAAGCGTTGGAGTCTTACCAGCAAGCGTCGAGAATTCTTAAAACCATCGGCGACAAGGCAGGTGTGGGGGCGACTCTCAATAACATTGGGGGAGTGTACTACAGCATGGGCGAGTATTCCCAAGCACTGGAATTGTATCAGCAGGCATTAGAGATTGCTAGAACCATCGGTGACAAAGCTGGTGAGGGGCGCACGCTCAGCAACATGGGGGGAGTTTACGATAGTTTAGGTCAGTATCCCCAAGCACTGGAATTCTATCAACAAGCTTTAGCTAACCGCAGAACTATTGGCAACCGCGCGGGTGAAGGAAATACCCTCAACAGCATTGGAGGAGTATACGAAAATTTAGGGCAGTATTCTCAGGCACTCGCATTCTTCAAGCAAGCTTTGGAGATTCGTCGAGAAATCGGCGATAAGGCAGGCGAGGGAACGACTCTCAACAATCTTGGAGAAACCTACCGCAATTTGGGTCAATATCCCGAAGCGTTGAAACTCTATCAGCAGGCGGTGGAGATTCTCAAAGAAATTGGCGACAAGGCGGGTGAGGGAGTCACCCTCAACAATATCGGAGTCGTTTCTAATCAGTTGGGACAGTATCCCCAGGCGCTGGAGTTCTTTCAGCAAGCTTTAGCGATTCGTCAAACCGTTGGCGATCGGGCTGGAGTTGGGGCGACTCTTAATAACATTGGGGGAGTTTACAACCAGTTAGAACAGTATCCCCAAGCGTTAGAGTTTTTTCAGCAAGCATTGGGAATTGCTAGAGAAATTGGCGATAAGACAGGCGAAAGAATTGCGCTTGGCAATATGGGTTTTTTGTTGGAGAAACAGAATCAGCCAGAATTAGCGATCGCTTTCTACAAGCAAGCAGTGAATGTCACCGAAGTAATTCGGCAAGATTTACGAGTGCTGCCACGAGAGCAACAGGAATCATATACTCAAACCATTGCCGACACCTATCGCGCCTTCACTAACTTGTTACTGTCGCAAGGGCGAATTTTAGAAGCTCAACAGGTGTTAGAACTGTTGAAAATTCAGGAATTACCCAACTATACAAAAAATGCGAGAGCTGGGGATAAAACTTCAGGAATTGCCTTGAATCCAATTGAAGAAAAGATTCTCAAGGAAAATGGAACCTTAATCGCTTTTGGGCAACAAGTTGAACAGTGCAAGCAGAATCGGTGCAGCCAATTGAGCCAATTCAACGATCGGCTTCAGGCTTTGACCGAACAATATAATCAGACAATTGAAACTATTCAAAAAGAAATCCGCAGCCGTCGCGCTCAAGATGATGCCTTTTTTGACCCCAATAAACTTAGTAAAGCTAAAGAGATCGTCGAATCTCAACCAGGTACCGTGCTGATTTATCCCTTCGTACTAAAGGACAAAATTTGGTTGCTATGGGCATCGAAAGGAGGCATTGTTAAAAGCCTGGAAATTCCCGTAACGCAGCGGCAATTAGGCGAATCCGTTTTAAAATTCCGTCAGTTAGTAGAAGATTCCCGGTCTGATATTTCCGAAGTCAAGATGACGGGTAAACAACTCTACGACTGGCTAATTAAACCGATTGAACCCGAACTTAAAGGGAATAAAATTCAAAATTTAGTTTTTTCGATGGATCGGGTTACTCGCTACATTCCCATTAGTGCATTGTTTGATGGCGAAAAATATTTAATTGAGAACTACTCCGTTTCTACGGTGCTATCTGCTGACTTAACAGATGTACGCGATCGCCTTCCTCCTGGCATTCAAAATACCTCCGTTCTAGCGTTAGGGCTATCTCATGCAGTTGCTGGCTTTAATTCCCTGCCCAATGTCCCAGCAGAATTAGATGCGATCGTGCAAAAGAAACCGAACGACACAACAGGAATTTATCCGGGAAACGAATTTCTCAACAATGCTTTTGATTTTCCTACCTTGCGAGATAATCTGACAGGTCATCAGATTTTGCATATTGCTACCCACGGTCAATTTGTGCCAGGACGCCCAGACGATTCATTTCTGCTATTAGGTACGGGTGAGAAATTAACAATTTCTCAGATTCAAACTTTACAAGATTTGGGCAATGTTCATTTGGTTGTGCTATCAGCTTGCGAAACGGCACTGGGTGGGCCAGACCAAGATGGTGTAGAGATTGCTGGCATCAGCTACTATTTCCTCAATGCTGGAACCAAGGCAGTAATCGCTTCCTTGTGGCTGGTGGACGATCGCAGCACCAGTCAACTGATGCAAAAATTCTACGGCTATTTAGCTCAAAGTACACAGCAGGCACCAATGACAAAAGCTACAGCCCTTCGCCAATCTCAACTGGGCTTGCTGCACGGTGATTTCTCAAGCCCAGCGCTTAATAATGTTGATAGTCGCGGCAGTATTAATGTTGAAGCAATACCCAATTCTAGAAGCAAAAATCCTCTCGGTGCTGAGTCAAAATTTGACCATCCTTACTATTGGGCACCGTTCATTTTGATAGGAAATGGACTTTAAAAAATTTTGAGTTTTGAGTTAAGACAGTAACACCAATCTAGTTAGAAGTGATTATGCCTTA
Source organism: Trichocoleus sp. DQ-U1 (assembly GCF_039961925.1). Classification (NCBI taxonomy): domain Bacteria; kingdom Bacillati; phylum Cyanobacteriota; class Cyanophyceae; order Leptolyngbyales; family Trichocoleusaceae; genus Trichocoleus; species Trichocoleus sp. DQ-U1. The sequence goes on from NZ_JAMPKB010000023.1 coordinate 28,301, forward strand.
CATTAAGCGCCGTCAGTTTTTGCAGTTTGCTGGATCGACTTTGGCAACGCTGGGTTTGAGCCATCTGGATATTATGCAGCAAGGCAATCGCTTTGGTCGTGCGATCGCTCAAGGAACACCTCGGAAACTTGCCTTGCTGGTGGGGATTAATGCCTATCCGACAGCACCGTTGCGAGGATGTGTCACTGATGTCGAGTTGCAGCAACAACTGCTGATTCACCGATTTGGCTTTAATCCGAAAGACATTCTGCTCCTAACTGATGGGCAAGCGACCCGCAAGGGCATCTTAAATGCCTTTGAAGAACACCTGATTAAACAAGCTAAAGCCGGGGATGTCGTGGTCTTTCACTTTTCCGGGCATGGTTCCCAAGTAACCGATCCCGACTGCGACTTCAAAGACCCGACCGGGAAGTGTCTTAATAGTACCTTTGTGCCCATCGATAGTGCGCTGCCTACCGGATTTCCCAATGAAAGAGGCGTTGTCGAGGACATCATGGGTCACACCTTATTTTTATTGATGGATGCCCTGAAGACAGAGAACGTTACCGCAGTGCTGGATAGCTGTCACTCAGGTGGCGGCAAACGGGGGAATTTAGTCGTGCGATCGCGTGATGGGGGTTCCCAACTTCAACCAGTTCCCGCCGAAATAGAATATCAGGAACAATGGCTCTCTCGTCTAAATCTCTCACCCGCTGAATTTGTGCGTCGTCGTCGCGAGGGTGTCGCCAAAGGTGTCGTCATCGCCTCTGCCAGACGGGAACAGTATGCCGCAGATGCCCCCTTTAGCGACTTTTATGCCGGTGCTTTTACTTATTTAATGACTCAATATCTGTGGCAACAAACTGGCAGCGAATCTTTTGCCAGCGCCCTCCCCAATATTGGTCGTAACACTACACGGATGTCATCTCGTCAAAACCCAGAATTTGAGGCGAAACCAGGCAGCAATAATCTCAAGCAACCGATGTACTTTATTGGTCAACAAACGCCTCCCGCAGAAGCTGTGATCACTAAAGTAGAAGGCAACCAAGCTCAATTATGGCTGGGCGGACTCAACCCCCAAAGTTTAGCGGCTTTTGAGCAAGATGCCCTGCTTACCGTCGTAGACTCCCAAGGGCGCGAACAAGGAGTCGTGCAGTTAGAATCTCGTCAAGGCTTAATCGGACGCGGCAAATTGTTAAAAACTGCCAAACCCGGATCGCTGTTGCAGGAACGCACTCGCGGGATTCCTACTGATGTAACTTTAAAAATTGGTCTTGATCCCTCTTTAGGCAACGACACCGCGCAGGCGAAGCAAGCTTTGCAAGCGATCAAGCGCCTTGAAGCTGTACCTTTACAACAGCAAGAGGTGCAATACATCTTTGGAAGGATGAAGAGTGAGGGCAGTTTAGGTCTATTTTCGCCAGCGATGGAGCCGATTCCTGACTCCTTTGGCAGTGCTGGTGAAACCGTAGCCGATGCTGTCAGTCGCCTGCAAGCCAAACTGAAATCTTTACTAGCAGCCAGGATTGTCAAACTCACTCTGAATACCAATTCATCGCGCCTAAACGTCAATGCTTCGATGAATCGAGCCGGTCAAAATGAAATTTTGGCTAGCGCTTTCACCGTTCGCGGTAGCGATCGCAGTATCGGTCAAAAAACTTCTTCCAATAATTCTTCAGGAAATCTTCCCTCAGATGCCCGCAAGTTACCAATTGGAACGTCGGTGCAGTTCCAGATTACAAATAACGAGCCGCGCGACCTCTATTTCAGCGTCCTAGTCATTGACCCAACGGGAGAAATATCGGCAATCTTCCCGAATCAGTGGACGGCGACCGATGATGTTACGCAGGTGAAGGCTGGGCAAACACTACAAATTCCTGGGACTGACGATCAATTTAACCTTGTCACCCAAGAACCCAAAGGAGTCGCAGAAGTCTTGATTGTTGCCAGTAGCACGCCCCTGCGGAAAGCCCTGCAAGCGTTACGGAACCTAGCACCACGGGATACAAGAGGCCCCGTAGCTCTTTCGGAGCCAACTCAAGTGGTCGGCGATTTGCTGGATGACCTTGCGGAAGGCACGCGCGGCACTGGAAACTCTCCCCAAGGCGTGAGTAACGTAGATACAACTCAGATGGCGGCGATGTCGATTACCTTTGAAGTTATTTAACCGTTCCGGCGAAAACACAAAGCAGTATCTTGAGAACCGATCCACTTGGGGGTGGAGGTTGAGTGCTTCACGCCTGAAGATACTGCTAAAGACGGAAATCTGCTGTTTAAACTAGCCCCATAGCAGAGACCGTGATACCTTTAAAAATAATGTTAATATCTTGCAATAATTAGGAGCGATCGCAAACGTCTCGCCTCGATACTGCTGTAAACCACTCGATATCCATAAAGGTCGAGTGCAAAGATTACAGTAATTTAGGATACAATTCTCTAATGAGAATCGCCCATGAGTATCGATTGCGCCCAAGTCAGCAGCAGTTAGTTACAATGGAGGAATGGATAGAAGCGCTCAGATGGCAGTACAATTATCGGTTGGCTGAACGCTTTAACTGGTGGAAGCAAAAAGGTTGTAATACTAACTGCTATTGCCAAAGCAGTTGTTCAATCGCATCAATTAGAGATAAGCTAGATTCTTGCAGCCAAAAGCGCAATTTTAAAAAAATAAACTCTTTATTTCCAGCCGATAAAAGACTTTTTTTTCAACTATTACAAAACTGCGTTGAGCAGGTGGCAATCCCTCGATACAATAGGAAAGCCCAGAAGCGGATTGAGCGGTTACAGCGTCAGTTGTCTCGCCAGAAACAGGGCAGTAAGCATCGAGTTAAAGCTGTCCAGCAGATTGAATTGTCACCGTTAAATGTTGCAAACCAGCGTCAAAATTTTTACCAACAAGTTGCCAACTGGCTATTGAAGCAATTAATGGTGGTTGCCGATCGAGACTTGATCAACAAAAAACTCGCCGGGAGCAAATTGGCAAAGTTTGTTACGGGTGCTGGATGGAAAAAATTCGTGTCTATCTTGGCGCTCATCGGTGCCGGGAAGAAGCGCTATTCGGCGTTTAAGTGTTTGATAGCAGGAAGGCGTTTCTATGGGCTAATACATCCATCTGGCACGATTCAAGAAGATTCTAGCTGTGAGGCGGAATTCTCCAAGACGCAGGCTGATAGATGGTTTTTCTATTCTGATAACGGATTGGCTCTTAATCGAGCTGAAAACGTTTTCAGGAAAATGAAGAAAAAGGCGGCGGTCATCCCATCAGGCTGTGGAGTTGGGGTAGACCAAAAGGCTCTCGCTGAAACGAGAAATCTCCAAATAAGCCGTAAGGTTGATTGGGAGAAGCTGTCACCGAAGAGCGGGTTTAGTGCGAGCAGCCCAATCGAGTATACGCTTTGTGCGCGATCGCAATTTTTGTCTAAAGATATTGAGTCTGGAGGTATTTTTCCATGTCTATCCGTTTGTATGTAGGCAATCTGCCCAAAGAAGAAGTAGACCGTCAGGAGTTACAAGCTCTTTTTGGGGACATGAGCGATTCTGTTTCCACCAAGGTGATTAAAGACCGGAAAACCGGCAAATGTCGGGGTTTTGCGTTTGTAACCGTGAAGACGGATGAATTGGCTGATGAAATTATTGAAAAGTTCAACGGTCAGATGTTCCAAGAAAGCCCCCTGAAAATAGAAAAGGCATTGCCACGAGCTAAGGGTGAAGGGGAAGAAGAACCTCGCCCAGCAGCTCCAGCTCCTATTAAGGACCCCAACAAAGCTGCTAGCGGCGGCGGTGGCGCTCCCGCTCCCGCTCCCACAGGCGGCGGTGGTCGTCGTGGTGGCAGCAACAAGAAGTCGCGACGCTCTGAAGGGACAACATCTAATAATGAATCAGATACCTTTCAACCCGACCCCCGCTGGGCTGGCGAATTGGCGAAGCTGAAGGAACTGTTGGCTGCTCAAAGCAATTAGTCGTTAGTCATTAGTCAAAGGCTAATGACTAATGACTAAGCAACTAAAAGCTAATTACTCAGAGGGAGTTGCAACCAGTCTTGCAGGTAGCTGCGTAGCTGCTTGGTAAATTCTGGTCGTTGGTTAAATCGTTCGGTGCGAACGGGCTTGCGATCTTCATCGAGAGTCCAGCCATAATCACTGCTTAGACGCAATTTGCCTTGCCAGTCTGCTACTGAGACAATCAGCTGACTTGCAGGGCTGTTGTCTAGCTCTAGAACCCGAAATACATAATTAAACGTATTCTGGGTGGCTGCGGCAACGGTGGAAGGCTGACCGTATTTGAGGTTGAGGCGCGATCGCACTTGTTCTATTAAACCCGGTTGCTCCACTTCCTCCAAAGTTTTGACGGCTAAGGTTAGTGCGAAATAAAATTCTTCGACTGGAATAAATTCAAGCTGCATAGATAAGAGTCAGTTGTACCAGGAAAGCATCTTACAGCATCTGGTTACAGCATCTAGTTTTAACAGGTGCAGGGATCTGTGTAAGACAAAATCCTGAGCGACGACTTCACAAAATCGAGCCGTTGCTGCTGCAAAGTTACCTGGGGCATTGCTAAGCCAAATCCCTGCCCGTAATCTGCCCCTAAATCGCGGCAAAATTCAACATCTTCCCTGTCTTCAAGTCCCTCAGCGACAACTCGAATTCCCAAGTTATGAGCAGAATTCACTAAACTTTTGAGCATCACCTGCTTGAGAGAATGCTGGCTGCAACCATGTACCAATCGCCGATCTATCTTGATCAAATCGGGGCAAAACTCCATGAAGTAGTTGTCAGGCGAAACACAGGCGCACAAATCATCTACAGCAACTCCAAACCCCCGTTCTCGCAGGCGATTAATGGTTTTCAAGAGTTTTGGACAGCTGACCAGCGCTTCTACTTCGGTTAATTCAAATACAATTTGTTCGGGCTGTAATCCCAGGTCGAGAATTAACTTGATGTTCTGCTCTAAGGATGCAGGATCTTTGCTGATTACATTGGGTAAGATATTAATAAAAAATGTTTGATGACTCTTGGTGTTAGCAATTGATTGTAAACAAATTGTCCGAGCCAGTTCATCAAACTCGTAAGCCAATTTTGTCGAAAGGGCTGCTTCAATTAATTGATAACCGCTGAAGTGTCCCTCGCGTTCGTCTTTGGCGCGTGCCAAACATTCATAAGCAATTATTTCGCCGGTTGATAAATTGAAAATAGGCTGATAGTGAAAAAATATTTGCTGCTTCGCTAAAATCTGAAAAAACCAAGCATATTTAACCGCCTGGGTAATCGTACTAATCGGTTGCGCTTTTAAAAAATCTCCTAGTAAATTTTGATAATCGCGTGACGATGTCTCAATAGAAGAATCCTTTTGCTCGGTTCGCGTCAGAAAAAAGCGTGAGGAAGCTTGACTGGTTTCTGAAAGGACTTGGCTGATCTTGACGAAAATACTAACCAGTTCACGATTATTTACAGTTTGATAGAGAAGCTGAGGCATGGCAGGAAGCTCCTGAAACCCAATGCTGGAAAGACAGCAGCTAGTTTCCTTGTCATCAGGTTGGATAACCAGATTAAGCGGATGAATCTGTGACATTACAGCAGAGACTACCAATATTTTTTTCTAAGGAATAAAGATATATCAAACCAGGAAATACCCTGTATCCATTGAAACTGTCTTCTGCCTGAGGGCGTAAGAGGTATTCCCAACGGTACTATAGGTTAGTTTTCAAAAAATGGGAAGCTCGTAGTAAACATTATGTGCTTATAGGCTGCGCTCAAATTGCCATGAGCCGTTTTAGGCAAAACTTTGCCATCCTCTGCGAACCCACAGGAGATGTTCCTACAAAATCATGCCGTAATCGGGCAATACCTTGATATAGGCACTCAAAAGTTTCATTTAGTACAGGGAGGTTTCTTGTAAATCGGCACACTAGGAGAGAGAACCGCCATAAGTTCGCTTCATGCTGCGCGTGAAGCGAAGCTATCACGACAGGGAATCGCTAACGTGTCGCTCTTTCCCAGATGCTTCGCTCATGCTAACAGACTCAAGCTTAGAGCTATACAAACTAAGCCTGCTTCAGTGAATCTTTATATATAGGGATTCTTGTTTGGATGCAGTAAAGTTTGATCCTGCTGCCTTTCACCGAAAAGCGGAAACAGGCATGGGGTAAGGTTCCGAGTGGATTGCACTCTTAATGAGAACTGCTATATCGTCTGCCTGCGCGGACTTTGTTTGAAGGACAGGCAAAGGTTATTTGGCTGCGCTTACAGTCGTCGGCTATGCGTTGTAAGTCAAGAAGTCTGTTGTGGACAGACGGATACAACCTTCGCCCCTACTGCTGGAAGTGCTAGCTTAGTGCATCGCTTCCATGAAGGGAATAGTGCTGGCGCGGCATTAGGTGAGTAATAGGAGAAGAGAGGACGCGATCTCATCCTTATCTGAATTATGTAGTTAACATTACGAAAACCAAGAAAGTGATCAGGATTGCATTGTAGATTGCATGATCGGCTGTACTTGCCTGAACTCCTGCTTCCTGAGCTATTTCTTCATTATTATTTTTTTTGAAAGACTGGTCATGTACAAATTTATAGCGACAAGCAAATAAGAAACCTGGAATAATCAGCAGAAAACCTGCATAAATAGGAATTCCTACGGTGATATGGACTAAACCAAAAGCTGTAGAATTCCCGATTATCTGCTTCCAGGTGTTAGCACCTTGACGAAAAATCTTTTCCTCCAATCCAGCCCAAAAAGGAACCATTAAAATTAAACAGATCCAAAAAACAACCATCAAAACTTTTGTGTAATCAAAAGGGGGTTTTTGATCTGTACTGTTTGTCGGTACTGCTTTATAAGTCTTATTTGCAGCCTTTTCATTAGGTATCGGGCGAGGTTGAGTTGCAACATTTGCATTGGGTGATGGCTTGGGTTGGGTTACAACTTTTTCATCGGGTGATGGCTTGGGTTGAGTTACAACTTTTTCATCGGGTGGTAAGCTTTCACTGGGGCTGGGAAGTTGAGAATTAATATTATCTGGTGGTGGAGGTTGAATGCTTTTAATCGTATCAAACGGTTGAAATATAATATTTCCAGAATTCCCGAAAACTGCACTAGCCCATCCCCATTGCATAAATTGGGGTACGTATGGGCTTACGACTGCAAATGTCGTTAAGGTAACAAAAAGAATAAAAGCTGCCCGAACATAACTTAAAATCCCACTTTTAAAATAAATTGCTAATACCCAACTTAATTGGGACTTGTTTTTCCAAATATCCCCTAAGATAAACCAAATAATTGCAACTGAAAATAAAGTAGAAAACATCTGCTTAAAATTTGTTGCCCAAGGCGATTGAGCAGAACTGATGATAAAAATAAATGTTGCAACAAATAAAAATTGATACTTAAACGCATTGACAATAATTTTTAGATCGTTAAATAGGTGATTCCTTTTTTCAGAATTTAATAAATGCGGAAAAATTTTACCTGTTATGAGCAAGCAGATGAGTTTATAGAATGCAGCCGACGCATATTCCGGCTTAAGTTGTAAGGCTTTTTCAAAACTAGCGATCGCTTCTTGATAGCGATGTAATTTTGCTAGGATGAAGCCTCGACCGTACCAGGCTTGAGGAAACCAAAATTCTTGACAATCTGGTTGAATTGTAGTGGCTTTTTCAAAGCTAGCCAGTGCTTCTTCATCCCGCCCTAAATTTACCAGTAGCGAACCCCGATTGTACCAAGCTCGCTGATAGGCTGGATTGATTTCCAAAGATTTTTCAAAATTGGAAAGTGCTTCTTGGCGGCGTTTTGGTAACGGTAGCACAGCCCCACGGGTACACCAGGCTTCATAGCCGTTTGGATTAATCTCCAAAGCTTTATCGCAGCTAGCGATCGCTTCTTTGCGGCGATTTAACTTACTCAGCACCCAGCCTCGCTTGTACCAGGCTTGATAAGATTCTGGTTGAATTTGCAAAGCCTGTTCGCAACTCGCTAGTGCTTCTTTCCCACGATTTAACATGATCAGTGCATGGGCGCGATCGCTCCAAGCTTCGGAATAATCTGGATTTAACTTTATCGCTTTGTCGTAGCAACTAACAGCTTCGTTGTAGCGGCTTAAATAAAATAAGGAAAGTCCATAGTTGTATAAAATTTTATCAGAATCCGGTTGAAGACCTAAAGCCTCTTGATAATGGGCAACAGCCTCTTTATACTTTCCTATTTCGGCTAATTTTAATCCTTCTTCAAACAGCAATAAGGCTTTGTGTGTAGTGCTTGTTTGCTCACCCTGATTTTTTTGATGGTGTGCTTCTGGAGTCAGATTTGAGTCGTGTTGATAATCTTCCTGAGAAAAATTTTCACCCTGAGTCATAGGAAGGGAACTCCAGATAGTAGACTGACTGTTGCAGCTGAGTTGGTTTAGGTTTACGCGATCGCATACTTTTCGGAGCGGAGCAAACCCCTCACACCCCCCTTCCCGCGGAGAGAAGGGGGTTGGACTCTCCTCATCGCTAAAAACACTCGTCTTTTAGAAGTGGTTTAGGCAGAGGTAGAGAGGCAATGGAGAGAAGTGAACCGAGTAGTATTGCTAAGCGATCCTAGCCTACAGAGCTAAGTTGTCAATATCGCCAGGAGTTTTAAGAATGAGTGCAGAACAAGATCCCGTTAAGGTGATGAAGCAGGAAGTTGGGAAAGCCGCTGCCGCCCGCGTCCAGTCGGGGATGATAGTGGGACTGGGCACCGGATCGACGACTGCTTATGCAATTGAATCTTTGGGCGATCGCTTGAAGTCCGGCGACCTCAAAGACATCAAAGGCATCCCCACCTCATTTCAGGCATCCGTGCTAGCTAAACAGTACGGAATTCCCTTAACCACCCTGGATGAAGCCGATCGGATTGATATTGCCATTGATGGAGCCGATGAAGTCGATCCACAGCACAATTTGATTAAAGGGGGCGGTGCTGCCCACACCCAGGAAAAGATAGTAGATTGTTTGGCAGAGCAGTTTATTGTCGTGGTCGATAGTTCCAAGCTCGTTGACAAACTGGGTTCCACCTTCCGCGTGCCAGTAGAGGTAATTCCGATGGCGATAACACCCGTGATGCGGGCGATCGAAAAGCTAGGCGGGAAGCCAGAACTACGGATGGGCGTCAAAAAAGCGGGTCCCGTTGTCACCGATCAAGGCAATCTGGTCATTGATGTAAAGTTTGACACCCTCGATAATCCTGGAGAACTGGAAAAGACGCTTAATAATATTCCTGGCGTTTTGGAAAATGGTTTATTTGTGGGCGTCACAGATTTAGTGTTAGTGGGCGAAGTGGTAGATGGGAAGCCTATTGTGCGAGAAGCTTAATCTTCGTTTGCGATTCTCCAAGCAAAATTACTAATCTGCTCTCTACCTGGATTTTGTCTCTTTTCCCGTGCGAGACAAAATCCGACCCTATCCTGGTTTCCGGGGTTTTTGGGTTTACGTGCAACTGTAGCGATCGCACCAGCTTAAACTCGGATTTTTAACGATTTCTCCTAAGCACGGCTACCTGATAGTTGCGCTTGAGAATTTCCTGTCCTCCCCAACTGATATTGCAATTGCTAGCGACAATTTTTCCGGGATGAACGCCTTTATTGTGAGATGCCCGACAGATAAATAGATCTCGATCTGCTTCTATCCCACCCGCGATCGCTCCCGCTGGCACCCGTCCGTTCGATGCTTCTATCCAAACAATCCGAACGTTTCGCGGCGCGGTTAAAACTTCATAGAAAGGGGCGAGAATTTCCTCTCCTCCCCAACCAAAATTACAATTGTTGGCAACAACTTTTCCCGGATGCACGCCACCGTTATATTCGGCGCGACAGATGTACAAACGACGCCCCGATTCAGACCCACCAATCACGGCATTGGGGGGGATGTCTCCATTCGATGCACCTACCCAATTTAAGGCTTCAGAACCAGAGTTATTCTGAGCCAGAATCGCAGAACTCGATGTCAGAAGCAAGGTAGCTGGTAAAAAAGATAGCAAGGTAGCACGAACAACGTTTGCAAGCATCGTCAATTACCCTAAAAATAGTTGTGCTTAACTACAAGCACAATTCAGCAGTTTTCTTATGTATTTAGAAAGATGCAGTATCGGCGATTTGGGCGTACAGAATTACAAATGCCCGTGTTTTCTTGTGGGGGGATGCGCTATCAGTTTAAGTGGCAGGATGTCCCCGGATGGAGAATTCCTCGCGATAATCAACGGAATGTAGAAGCAACGATTCGCCGAGCCTTAGAAGTCGGAATCAATCATATTGAAACTGCTCGTGGCTACGGCACCTCTGAGATGCAGTTAGGGCGAATTTTGCCGACTTTTCCCCGCGAAAAACTGATTGTCCAGACGAAAATCAGCCCTAAAGCGGACGCTAAAGAATTTCGCCAAGAATTTGAGAAGTCCCTAGCTTACTTAAAGCTAGATTACGTTGATTTGCTGTCGCTACACGGTGTCAATACCGATGAGTTGCTGCACGACAGCATTAAACCGGGCGGCTGTTTGGAGGTAGCGCGACAGCTACAAGAGCAAGGCAAAGTTCGGTTTATTGGCTTCTCGACGCACGGGCCAAGTGATGTAATTGTGAAGGCGATTGAGACGAACCAGTTTGACTACGTTAACCTGCACTGGTACTACATCAATCAATTCAACTGGTCTGCCATTGAGGCAGCTTCTCGGCACGATATGGGCGTTTTTATTATCAGTCCTTCAGAGAAAGGAGGAATGCTGTTTAAACCGCCACAAAAATTGGTGGATTTGTGCTATCCCCTCAGCCCAATCGTGTTTAACGATTTGTTCTGCCTGAGTCATCCGCAGGTGCATACTCTTAGTGTGGGGGCGTCACGACCAGAGGACTTTGACGAACACTTGAAGACCTTGCCGCTGTTAGAGAATTCAGAGGCGGTTTTGTTGCCAATTCTGCATCGTTTAGAGAAAGAAGCGATCGCTACCTTAGGAGAAGACTGGGTAAAAACCTGGCACGTTGGCTTACCAAAGCCAGAAGCAACGCCGGGGGGACTAAATATACAAGTGATTTTGTGGCTGAGAAATCTAGCGATCGCCTACGATATGATCGAGTACGCTAAAATGCGCTACAACCTGCTGGGCAACGCCAGCCACTGGTTTCCAGGAGCCAAAGCGGATCGGGTTCGAGAACTAGACCTCCGCCAATGTCTTACCCATAGTCCCCACGCCGACAAAATTCCCGCATTGCTGGAAGAAACTGACCGACTGCTAGGCGGTCAAACCCTCAAACGCTTATCCCAAACCTAAAATGGTATGAGTTGAGGTAATGGCTAATCAAAGAGTGGCTAATCGAAAAGTGGCTCTTGAACAATCCTTCAATTAGCCATCAGCAATTAGCCATTCATATTTAACAATGCCGCGATCGCCCAATTATACTCAGCTATCTGAGACAGAAACTTACAGCGAAATTATTGATGTCCGCTCACCCAGCGAATTCGCTGAAGATCGGATACCCGGTGCCATTAACCTGCCCGTTTTGGATGACGAGGAACGCGCTAAAGTCGGGACGCTCTATAAACAAGTTTGTCCTTTCACTGCCCGTAAACTAGGAGCGACCTTAGTTGCTCAAAATATTTCCCGTCACCTCACCCATCACTTTGCTGAAAAAGACAAAGACTATCATCCCCTCGTGTACTGCTGGCGGGGAGGACAACGTTCTAACAGTTTGGCAACCGTTTTGAGTCAAATTGGTTGGCAAGTCACTGTCCTCGAAGGTGGCTACAAAACCTATCGTTCCTTGGTACGCGAGCAACTGCAAGCCCTTCCAGAACGCTTTAACTTCCGGATATTATCTGGAATGACTGGTAGCGGTAAAACCCACATTTTGCGCCGTCTGGCTGAGTTTGGCATTCAGGTGCTGGATCTGGAAGGTTTGGCAAACCATCGCGGTTCTCTCCTGGGTGAAGAGTGGGAGAGTGGGAGTGGCGCTGAGGAGCAGCTTGTAGAAACAAGGGCGATCGCATCTGGAGCTGAGGGACAATTACCAAAAACCCATCCCCAGCCTCAGCCATCCCAAAAACACTTTGAATCCCTGCTACTGCAACAGTTGCAAAGCCTCGATCCCAACTTTCCCGTATGGGTGGAAGCGGAGAGTAATAAAATTGGGCGCATTTATGTGCCCCCATCTCTCTGGCAACAGATGAAACAAGCGGGTTGTGTAGAAATTGAGATGCCTGTAGAAGCTAGAATTCAGTGGCTTTTGCAGGAATATCCTCACTTAATGGCCCACCCGGAAGTTTTAAAAGCGAAGTTGCACAGACTGAAATCTCGCTATGGCTGGGAAAAACTCCAAGAATGGTACCAGCTGATTGATACCCAACAGTGGGAAAGATTGGTGAGAGACTTGCTAGAGTGCCACTACGATCCGAGCTACAACCATGCTATCCGTCGCTGCTTTCCCAATTTAGAGCGGGTGGTTTCCCTGGCGGATTTATCGGATGCGAGTGTTGATGCTTTGGTCAAAATTTTAGATTTAAGCGCAAGTTCTACGAGCGAACAACCAAAATCTATCCGTTGCTCAACCCCAGCCTAATCATCCAAAATCTAAAGTCGAAAATCAAAATTGAAAATACGGAAGCCCCATTAGATGCTCTAAATTGTTCTAACATCAATGGGGCTGAGGACGCAGTTAGGAGGTATCTTGCAGTCCAACTTATCCGCAGAAATTTCCACAAGCCGAGACTCTTAATAAGTTTTTAAGAAACTATCCATCAGTTATTCGCCATTTGCCCTTAGCCTTTGTCTTTTTGAAGCTCTCTAAGGGCGGAAGTCGCTCTCTGAGAGCCTTCCTTCTGACCTTGACGCTGGTAAAGGTCGCGGGCTTGCTCAAAAGCTGCGATCGCTTCCGGTACCCTTTCTCGCTTTCTCAACGCCACTCCCAGATTGTAGTAAGCTTGGGCATTTTCCGGCGACATTTCTACCAGCCGCCGATAGGCAACAATTGCCATGAGGTAATCCTGCTGCTTCAGCAAAATATCAGCGATCGCTGTCTGAGCTTCCACGAGATCGGGTTTGATCTTCACTGCCTGTTGATAAGCCTTTAAGGCATCATCCAGATTATTCCCGGTTTGCAAAATTTTGCCAATTTGGAGGCTAATCTGAGCATTGCGAGGTTCAATCTTGGCTGCCCGTTCTAAAGCCGCCATCCCAGCCGTGACGTTGCCTTGCTTCATGTAGGCGTCTCCCAAGTTCAACTGCACGCCGCTGTCATTTGGGGCGAGAGCAACAGCCTGTTGGAGCGCTTGAATCGCTTCTGCGGGACGCCCCTGCTTCAGGAAGGCGGAGCCGATAAATTCATAAGCTTGTAGATTTTTCGGATCGAGCTGGAGGGCAGTTTCATAAGCTTGCATTGCGCCTTGATAATCTTTTAGACGCTGTAATACCACCCCTAATCCTAGATAGGCATTCAGGTTCTTGTTGTCGATCTGGGCAGCACGCTGGTAGGCGGCTGCGGCACTGGCATTGTCTCCAAGATTCGCGAGAGCGTACCCCAATGCATACTGAAAATCAGCATTCTTCGGTTCGAGGGTGACAGCCTGTTGATAAGCTTTAGCGGCTTCTCGGTAGTTGCCCTGAACTGCTTGTAAATAGCCGATGGCGGAGAAGATACGGGCATTTTCGCGATCGAGAGCCGCAGCTTGTTGATAAATTGTCAAGGCTCTGGCAATATCTCCCGTATCCACCAACTTACGCCCCTGCCGCAGCAGTTCGCTCACCTGCTGTTGGTTGCCTTGAGCTACCAGTGGAGCCGCTTGGACAACTGGCATTTTGATGGTAGCGATCGCTGGCACCAACAAGAGACTAGCTACTAATAAAGTCTGTTTTTGCACGGTCGATTTATCTTGAGTTTCTACAATGGCTCAGTGTTTCTATTCCGGAAGCATGAATCCAGAATGGCTAAACACAGCAGAGGGATGAGCTTTACCTCGTCTACACCCCTAATTTGCCTAAAAAGAAATTTTGACGAGGACAGTTAACGATTGTAACAACAACTGATGTCGTTCACAAAGCTGTGTTAAGAGCGTATTTAGCAATTATCACCGCTGAAGGCGTCTCGGCTAGTCGTGACCTGTGGTTTTTTTGGCTGGGGTTGGGGATATTATCGGCTGACGGAATGGCAGTTATATATCTGTAGTTTTTGAGCAGAACGGGGTGTGATAGCAGAGTGACCAGCCTGGCTTTTTATTGCTCATTACTGTCACGGAAACAGCCGTAAAGCTCTACTAATTTATTAATAATTGCGATCGCGCTTTTCACTTATATAGAACACATATTTCTATCGATAGATATCCTGATTATTCCTACTGATAGATATACCCAGAAAAATACCAGTATAAAGTATAACTCAAGGGTGAAAGTTAGAAGAAAGTAGCTCTATAAAAAATAGAAACAGGAAGAGCGGTGAGCAATGTCATACACAAATCGAGAAGACAGGGTTGTTATTGAGCCAACTGCTGGCAATCAAATTGTTGAGTACCACGATCGTGTAAGGTGGGGTCCCATTTTTGCCGGTATTGTTACTGCTTTAGCTACTCAGCTAATTCTGAGTGCTTTAGGAGCCGCAATTGGTGCTACTAATATTTCCGGTTCCGGCGCACCTAGAACCTATGCCGATGATGTTGGCAGAGCGGTCGGAATTTGGTCTATTATCTCTTTGTTTATTTCCCTTTTGGTGGGTAGTTGGGTAGCAGCCCGTGCCAGTGGTCCGATGAACCGGAATACAGCAATGTTAAATGGAGCCATTCTTTGGGCGACAACTTTGGCATTGAGTTCCTGGTTGTTGGCAAGTGGAATCTCAGGCGCATTCGGTATTGTAGGTGCGAATGCTGGGGAAATCGTCAATCAAGCGCAACAAGGTGCAGTGAACGTACCCAACGACGCGCCGAATGTAACGGCTCAGCAAACTCGTGATATTGCGGGTGCCACAGCGAAGGCAGGTTGGTCGTTTACAATTGGTTCTCTGCTAGGTTTAGCAGCATCGCTGATTGGCTCATCTATGGGTGCCCGGACTCCTCGGCATCACACATAAGAATTGATGACTCAAAATCAAATTTGCAGGCTTATTTTAGCCACCAGTAAAAACACCTTTGAAAAGGTGTTTTTTTTGTAGATTAATTGTGAACTGCCGCAAGATTATCTCTGGCGACTGTAGCGTCCAATGAGTTCTGCTGCTGCCAGAATATGACCATTCATTGCCGCTTCTACCTTGTTTTTAGTGGCACCCGCTGCTAAATCTAACAGTCGATCGAGTGCGTAGAGTTTGAAAAAGTACCGATGCGTACCACTAGGCGGGCAAGGGCCACCATAACCTAAATTGCCAAAATCATTTTTACCTTGGACGCCCCCCTCAGCGAGGTTTGCTTCGCTGGGAATGCCGCCAGGTAGATGGCGAATTTCAGGTGGGAGATCGTAGAGAACCCAATGGACAAAAATGTCTCCAGGCGCATCCGGATCGTCAACGATTAAAGCAAGGCTCTGAGTACCCTCTGGCGGGGAATTCCAGCTAAGAGAGGGAGAAATATTTGCGCCGTCGCAGGTGTATTTAGACGGAATTACACTGTTTTCAGTAAAAGCCGTACTCTCAAGTTTCATCGTCTTTAGTGCCAGAGATTGACGATTGATAGGGGTGATTGGCGAATCGTTCTTACTTGCAGAACTCTAAGCGCTTGGCGGTAGTCCTGCTAATGCCAGTAGATTAGCGTTTTGGCACAGGGTAATTCTTCAACCAATAGGCTTAGCTACAGAAATATTTTGCGATTTACTGGTAGTCAATCACGATGGCTTTAGATGGTTTAGGGTAAAAGTTGTTCGTATTCATCCATTCCATATAGAGATAGAACTAGAGGGGGATGCGATCGCATCCTCCTCTAAACTTTGCTCGCTCCACCCCAACCACTTCATCTGGCTTGTTCCACAACCATAGTGTGAGACGCGATCGCGTTCGCTCAATCAAAATAAATATAGATAAGACAATCGATTCAGCACAACGCATGACCACAACCGCAGTCAATCCCTATCTAGATGGCAACTTTGCGCCAGTACGGGAAGAAATCGCACCCACCAACTTGAAAGTAATCGGCGAACTACCCCCCGATTTATCCGGGATGTTTGTGCGGAATGGCCCCAATCCTCAATTCCAACCTATCGGCAACTATCACTGGTTTGATGGGGATGGAATGCTGCACGGAGTGCGAATAAATAACGGCAAAGCTCAATATCGCAACTGTTATATCCGGACGCGGGGATTTAATATTGAACGCGAAGCGGGTAAGGCGATTTGGACGGGTTTGATGGAACCGTCACGAGGTAACAATCCCTACAATTTCCCTAAAAATACCGCTAACACGGCTCTAGTGTGGCACGATGGGCGGCTGCTAGCGCTTTGGGAAGGAGGCGAACCTCACGCGATCGAAGTTCCCAGTTTAGAGACATCAGGTGCTTACACGTATAATAGCAAGCTGGTTTCTGCCTTTACCGCTCATCCCAAGGTAGACGCTGAAACGGGGGAGATGATGTTTTTTGGCTACTCGTTTGCCCCACCGTACCTAAAATACAGCGTCGTTTCAGCGAAGGGTGAGCTGTTGCGAACCGTTCCCATCGACTTGCCGATGGGGGTGATGATGCACGATTTTGCCATCACCGAACACTACACAATCTTTATGGATCTGCCGCTAACTTTCAGCATGGCACGAATGCAGCAGGGTAAACCACCATTGATGTTTGAGCGCGATCGCCCTAGTCGTTTCGGCATTGTCCCCCGTCATGGCGATAACAGCAACATCCGCTGGTTTGAAAGTCCCCCCTGCTACGTCTTCCATACTCTCAATGCCTACGAGGAGGGAGATGAAGTGGTGCTTGTCGCTTGTCGCATGAGTTCCACCAGTGTTTTAACGACTGATATGACCCCCGGCGAAAATGAGGGAGACGCTGGCCGTTTGTACCAATGGCGCTTTAACCTCAGCACGGGTACGGTAAAAGAGGAGATGCTGGATGATGCGCCATCGGATTTCCCCCGCCTGAACGAACAGCGAATGGGACGACCGATGCGCTACGGTTATACGGCAAAGATGGCAAATAATCCGATGCCTCTATTTGAAGGGGTCATCAAGTATGACTTTAAGAATGGTAAGTCCGAAACTCACGAATTCGGACGGGGACGCTATGGTGGCGAAGCGGTATTTGTTCCTCGTCCCGATGCGACTGCTGAGGATAACGGTTGGCTAATGACTTTTGTCCACGATGATGAAGCAGACACTTCGGAACTGGTGGTCGTAAATGCCCAAGACGTGACATCTGAACCAGTGGCGCGTGTCCTCATCCCCCAGCGGGTGCCTTACGGTTTCCACGGGGCATGGGTTTCTGAGGAACAGTTAAGCGCTTCTGTCTAATTTGTGGTGAGATGCGATCGCATTCTTGAAATCGTCAAAGATGCGATCGCCCATTGTCCTGTTCGCACTCAAACTCTAATTTTCTATCTCTTTAGCCGCCTCCCGCAGAATCGGCTTACCCATTGCCTTCTCAATCCGATCTAAAAGTGCATTTTTTCTAGCTTGGAAGAAGGCATCAAAATTATCTGTGCGTAAACTAGCTGGATCTATAACGTGCGATCGCAAAATCTCATTCAGATTGTCTTCTAAGATGTCGGATTTCTTCTCAATATCGGTTAAGTAGATGCTTGGTGCTTTACCTCCAATCATCTTATTAGTTTTGGCTGAAAGTGGGGTTTTGTTGATCGCGCAGTCGTAAACCTCGGCTGCAATGCCGTTGTGGTGGCACCAGTGTCGCGGAAAAATGTGATGGATATCAATAGATTCATTAAACTCCATCAGAGTGTCAATGGGATAACTTGTAAAGAAGTCGCAACCACCATCCCTCAACAATAAAGCAGATAAGCCTTTATAAGCAGCACTTCTGCGAGTATAGAGACTCAAAAGACGGTCAGGAGCAAAGTTAGCATCTCTGATTGTGTCAGGTTCAGCACCACAACCATTAATCCAGTCCCGTACTTGTGGTACATCTTTTGCTAAACGACTTTCAATGGCACTATTGTAAAGTTCTCCAAAAACTCCACACCAATACCAATTAGCTAATTTTGCAATTGCTCCCGTACCAATAACGCGATCGCCAAGTGCCGCGAAGATAGCTGCAAGGGCTGTAAGCTGAGTTTGATAAGGCAGTTCGCGATCGCTAAATATCTTTTGTGTGTGGAGAAATTTTGCCGCTTGCTCGAAGCCTAAAGTAACTAAATCAGCCCATTCCTTGTATTGCTCTAAGCTCAGGTTTAGAACATCCTTGCGCTTACAGCTTACTGAGGATTTGTCAAGGGTAGCAAGTAATGTCACCGCCTGTAAAAAATCTGTGTTTTCAATATCTCTTAGTACCTGATGGATCTTCAGTGCCTTCTCTCGTGTTGCCCAATCTTCTCGGAGGTTGAACTTATCGGCTGCAAAAGTTGCTGTGACTAGCTCAAAAACAGTAAGAGATATACCACCTGTATTCATTTTTTCAAAAACTTGACATACTGCCTCTCTTGGTGTTTCCTTGTGCAGCAAAATAACTGGTACAT
Source organism: Trichocoleus sp. DQ-U1 (assembly GCF_039961925.1). NCBI lineage: Bacteria > Bacillati > Cyanobacteriota > Cyanophyceae > Leptolyngbyales > Trichocoleusaceae > Trichocoleus > Trichocoleus sp. DQ-U1. The sequence continues at coordinate 46,866 of NZ_JAMPKB010000023.1, forward strand.
CGTAATGCTCAAACTGCTTTACAATGTCATTATTAAATTTATTAACAAGCTTGACTTTTTCCTTTTGGTAGTCCCAGTATTCGTTATAACTGGTCATCCAATCGGAGGAGTAAAAAGTTTGCGAAATCGGGAACATTTCATTTTGGTACTCTTTTTCAGAAGTTGAGTAATCCGCCACAATTTCTTTACGAAAATTGCGGATTATCTTGTCCTCTGGAACGCTAACAATAGCTTCCTCTCGGTCAATAGTTGGGTCGAGTGCTTTGGCAATGTTAATGTAATACCATCGGTAAATTTCTTTACCTCGTGTATCTTTTGTTTTAACTGCTTTTCCTGATAGCAATGTCTGAAAAAGCGAGGTCAAGCGCTGCTGCCCATCTAGAATTAGTTCCTCTGGTTCTGTCGGATTATTCAGTGTCACTCCTTCAATCGGACGAGGTTGGAATCGCACATCAGGGTTGCCTGTTTCGAGCATCATCACTGCTCCAATTGGGTAAGAAAGTGAAATGCTGGCTAACAAGCTGCATACTTGGTCATCGTTCCAAACCCAGCTACGCTGAAAGTCTGGCAGTTGAGCTTTTCCCTCTTTAGTGCTTCGCAACAGGTCAAGTAATGGGATACTCTTGCTATCAAAGTTCTTAACTGGTGGCATATCATTTCTAGTAGTGATTGCAGCAGAGCTAATCAGAAAGCTCTATTTAAAGTATTCCCAAGAGCAAGCTCCAGCTAACAGTAACAAAAAGTTAACAAAGCACTCAGGTAGAGGTTGATGGGTTGGCGTTAGCGAAGTGTGCGCTCTCTTGTCATAGCTTTCAAAATGCGATCGCTACAGTTAAAACAACCGCAAGCTCTCAACACAGCAGTATGGTACAAAAACTACCAACCGATGCCGCGCCAGCTATCAAATGAGGAACGCTGCTGCGAGAACGAGAAATTAATCCCGAAGAGTTGTAAAGCGCGATCGCTCTGTTGATATTGCATCCTGGATATTCCGACAAACTGCATTGGCAATGGTTACTGACTTATCGGCATCTCAATGATAAATTCAGTACCAAGACCTGAAGAAGAAACACAACTGAGCTTTCCATTATGTTTGTCTACCACGATCTGGTAGCTAATGGATAATCCCAAACCAGTACCAGAACCTACAGGCTTGGTCGTAAAAAATGGGTCAAATATTTTCTTTTTTACATCCTCAGTCATTCCCGATCCATTGTCAGCAATTCTAATTCTGACTGAATTAGAAGAAGCCATTTCTGTGTAAATACTAATAGTAGGCTTTTTATCAGATACTTCTCCAGAGTTTCTTATTTCCTCTAAAGCATCGATTGCATTACTTAGAAGATTCATAAATACCTGATTTAGCTCAGAAGCGTAACAAAAAATTCGTGGCAGTTGACCGTAATTTTTGATTACTTCAATACCAGAATGCAAACTATCTTTCTTGAGCCGATGCTGCAAAATCAGCAAAGTAGATTCGATGCCCTCATGGATATCAACTGGTTTCATTTCAGCTTGATCCAGCCGTGAAAAATTCCGCAAGCTAAGGACAATATCTCTGATGCGCTCTGCCCCTACTTTCATGGAATCAAAAAGTTTTTGCAAGTCTTCTACCACAAAATCCAACTCGATTTCTGACATCGCCTTCTGAATCGCAGGTGTAGGATTTTGATACTCCTGCTGATAGACGCCAATCAAAGCAAGCAGGTCTTGGATATAGTTATTGGCATAGTCAATATTGCCATAGATAAAGTTGACAGGGTTATTAATTTCGTGAGCAATTCCAGCAATCATCTGTCCCAAACTAGACATCTTTTCAGTTTGAATGAGTTGGGATTGAGTTTGTTGTAGTTCGCGTAAAGTCAATTCTAACTTTTTCGCTTGTTCTCTCAATTGTGCTTCTGATTGTTGTTGTGCCAACTCGGCTAGCTTGCGGTCGGTAATATCCAGTGCTGTCCCTAATAACTTAGTCACCTTACCAGAAGCATTGCAAGTAGGTTCCCCCTTGACAAAAATATATCTAATAGAACTATCTGGGCGAAAGATTCTCAACTCCAACTCATAAGCCTTCCCTCTTTCAATCGCTAGGTCTACTGATTTTAACCATAAGTCAACGTCATCTGGATGAATCAGGTTTTCATGTTCCCTGAAAGTGGGTTCAGGTTGTTCGGGGTGGAGACCAAAAATCCGGAATAGTTCATCGCTCCAATTAACTTCTTGCGTTTCTATATCAAATTGCCAGCTACCCAGATGTGCCAGTCTCTGAGCTTCTGCAAGCCTAGCTTCTTTGAGTTTTAATTCTCGCGTGCGCTCCTGTACTCGGTGTTCCAAAGTACGCGAATAATCTTCTAGTTGCTCGTTAGCTGTAGCTAAATTAGTGTAAAGTAGAGCATTTTCTAGAGAAATAGCCGCTTGAGAAGATAGCAGCTTTAGGACTTCCATTCGATTAGGAGTAAATGCCCCAACCGTTAAATTATTTTCCAGGTAAAGAATAGCAATCAGCCTACCGCTATTAATGATAGGAATACATAGGACTGATTTCAATTCCCGCTTTTGAATATAGATGTCATTCGTAAATCTCCCCTCCCAAGCTGCATTTTCTAAAACTACATCAGAACGAGTTCTCGCTACATAATTGATTACCGTTACGGGTAAATCTTGGCTAGTTTCCATTGGAATAGATTGCTGCACAACTACTTCTAATAAATCCATTGAGGCAGCAGCTTCGATCAACAATTTTCCATTTTTCGGTAAGACGAGAAAACCTTTTATCGCTCCAGCATTTTCAATAGATACTTTCATTAAGGAAGCGAGCAACTTATCCAGCACAATTTCTCCAGAAATCGCCAGAGATGCTTTCATCACTGTGGCTAAATCCAGCACTGAAACTTCACCACTAGTAGTCATTTTTGATGTTGTGGCAGTATCTTCACTCGAATTCGGCTCTGTTGATTGCATCTGGGAAATTAAGTATGGATACTCTATTTCCAACTCTTTAACTTTGGCGGTTGCTCCCCAACGAACATAGCCATAATATGCTTCACTCATATGATCTCTAGCGATTTTCTCTCTTCCCAGAGTTAGATAGAATTCAGCCGCCCGCTCATAAGCTAGCGCTTCTTCTTGGATATATCCCTGAATTCTTGCTCCATTTATCGCTCGGTCATAATACTCCATTGCTTTGAGCGTTTGACCTGAAACTCGGTAAATCTCTGCCTGTATTAACTCATACTTATGTTGAGAATTTGTAGGGGCATGAGTTGCCCATTGCTGCATTTTTTCCTGATTCTTCGCCACAATAGCCATGTATTCCTGTTGCTCTGTGGCTGTAAGGTTAGGGTACTGGGCAAGGAGGGCTAAAGAATAGTAGAGATTATATTCAACAAATACTATTAGGGCTGTGATAGGTTGAGTATGCTGCGATGCTGCTCTAGCATTTTCAATTGCTTTATCGTAATCTTTAAACAAATAAGCCAGCATCAATTTATAAAAATATACAGCAAATACAGATTGTAAATTATTAGTTTCAAATAAATGGGGTAGCATTTCTGCTTCATTGAAATATTTACCAGATAGACAAGATTTTTTAGATGAGTCGTCAGTTAAATTAGAAACAACTTGCCCACCTATGCTGGCATAGTAAAGCTGAAATTCTTTTTTAAACTTGCCGATCATTTCAATATAGTTAGCTTGTTTTTGCGTAACATTTTCTAGATATTCGCCAGCTAGAAATGAATGTTCGCAGTAGAATAGAGCCGAATGACAAGCAAATTCTATATCACCGACTTCTAGCCCACTTTGAATTGATTGTCGCAATAATTCTATTGTTTCTTTAATATGTTCCTTCCAATGTAGAATACAAGCACAATAGCTACTGTAGATTTTTGATTTAATTTCTTTGGCATAAAGCTTATCTAATAGATGAAAAGCTAGTTTGCCAAATTTATATCCGGAATCAATATCTGCCATTGGCCCGCACAAAAGCAAGCCATAAGTGCTATAGCCATAGATAGCTAGGGAAGAATTCCCATATTGGCTACACAGCTTGACCATTGTGTAGACAATTGGTAACGCGATCGCGCTACTTGAAATAAAGGCAGGGGGAGAAATTGTTATCAAAATCTTCATAGCTGCCATTTTATAAGGATCGGTCATTTCTGGAAGGTTATAACAGTCTTCTATATTTAGGTGTGGCGAAGGTTCTTGTTCTAAGGGCACTTCCAACATTTCCAAAACTTGCTGACCGAGTTCTATGGCTGCTGGCAACTGATTTTGGGCAATATGATATTGAATTTTTATTTCATTAATCTTCACTCTATCTAATAGAGTTTTTGCATTTTGAAGTGCTACTTCAGCTAGTATTTTTGATTGTTCAAAATTCGTGTTGAGGTATTCTGCTTCTGCTGCTGATACATAGAGTTTATTTGTCAGCTCGTAGTTGCAAACCCAACTGTCTGCTGCCAAGAGTCCCAAACCGATCTTGAGATAATTGACGGCTGCTTGATAAGCGGTCGCTGTACTAGCTTTCTGACCAGCAATGAGATTAAAATGAGCCAGGTCATCTCTTTGGGATTGACAGTTTAGTAATTCAGTACCAAAATTTAATTGGTTAACCAGAGCAAAAATATTTTCTTCTCTTTCTTCAGAAGAAGTATTTTCTAGCAGTAGTTGACCAATTTTTAGGTGAGTGGCTTTTTTCTCAAGGTCGGGTATAAGAGAATAGGCTGCTTGTTGCACCCGGTCATGTAAAAACTTATAGCTAATCTTTATATCATCAAGAACCAAAGTTCCCTGTTGTAACTGGTCAAAAGATAATGGAATTTTGTAAGCATCGCTTAGAGGCAAAATCAAACCTGTTTGAAGTGCATCCCACAAGTCTGTTGCTGTAGCTGATTGAGTTTTTTCATTCACGATTGCCAAAACATCTAAATTAAACTGGTTGCCAATACAAGCAGCCAGTTTTAAGACTTGCTGTGTTGCATGGGGTAACTTTTGAATATTTCTGGCAATCAATTCAACAATGTTACAATCTGTAATTCCAACTGCTTGAATTTCTTCTATATCCCACTGCCATCTACCTTGGCTGAAGTTATAAATTAGCAGTTTTTCGGCGTATAAAGTTTTTATTAATTGGGTCAAGAAGAAAGGATTGCCTTGAGTTTTATTAAAAAGGAGAGACGCGAGATTTTGTGCCTCTCCTCGCTCTGTACATACATTTTCATGAAAAGTATCTGCAACTAACAAGCTGACGCAATCGCTATCTAAAGGTCGAAGAGTGATATTATTCACTACAGCGCCTAGAACCTGTATTTTCTCAATCGCTTGGATTAACGGATGCGTTGGACTAACTTCGTTATCCCGGAATGCTCCAATTGTTAATAGATGCTGGCTATCTGGGTCAGTTACTAACAGTTCAATTAACTTAAGCGATGCAGAATCAGCCCACTGTAAGTCATCTAAGAATAAGACTAGCGGGTGTTCTTTTTGGCAAAAAACCCGGATAAATTGTTGAAACACTCGATTAAATCGGTTTTGTGCTTCAGATGGTCCTAATTGTGTTAGTTCTGGTTGTTCGCCAACAATCAGTTCTACTTCGGGAATGACATCGATAATTACCTGACCATTTTCTCCCAAAGCCGCTTTAAGCTTTTCTTTCCAAATGTCTATCTGTTCCGAACTTTCAGTTAACAGTTGTCGCATCAATTCAGAAAAAGCTTGAATTAAAGCAGCATAAGGAATGTTTCGCTTGAACTGGTCAAACTTGCCATTAATAAAATATCCTCGTACTCCCACAATTGGTTTATGGACTTCATTCACTACACTTGTCTTACCAATTCCTGAGTAACCACTTACCAGCATCATCTCAGCTGCTCCAAGGCTAACTCGCCCGAAAGCATCCATTAAGGTGGCTACTTCGGTTTCGCGTCCGTAGAGTTTTTGCGGGATTAGCAGAAGGCTGGCGCGATCGCGCTGACCGCAGATAAAATCTTCAATTTCTCCTGTTGTTTCAAGCTGAATTAAACAATTTTCGAGGTCAAATTTTAGACCAGCAGCGCTTTGGTATCTGTCTTCAGCTGTCTTGGTAAGTAACTTCATCACGATCTCAGAAACAGCGAGAGGAATTTCTGGCACCAACACATGAGGAGGGATTGGTTGTTTGGCAATATGACAGTGAACTAATTCCATCGCGTCGGTTGTTTCAAATGGCAGTTTCCCCACGAGCATTTCATAAAGAGTTACACCCAAAGAATAAAAGTCGGTACGGTAGTCAATAGAACGATTCATCCGACCCGTTTGCTCTGGTGACATATAGGCAAGCGTGCCTTCGATCAAATTGGGACTGCTGATTGTTTGGTTCTCTAGGGATAGACGGGATGCAATGCTAAAATCAATAATTTTAACTTCCCCTGTTTCTTGATTAAAAATGATGTTATGTGGCTTAATATCTTTATGAATAATATTGTGAGAATGGAGTTCTCCAATAATTTCTGAAACCTGAACTGCTATCTTAAGAACAATTTTAAAATTTATAGGTTTTTCGGCAATAACTTTATCAAGCGATTCTCCCCCAGAATCTTCTAAAACTAGCGCAAATCCATTCTTATGATTCTCCAGCCCTAGGGTTTTCACAACTCCCTTAGCATTTAAAGCTTTAATAATTTCATATTCATTTTTTATCCTGGCAATATCTTTCGGACTTGGATAATTATTTTTAATTAATTTGAATACAAGCGATTTTTTATCCTGATGCCTTTTTCCTTGATAAACAACAGTTCTTGTACCTTCGTAGATTTTATTTGTAATTTCGTATCCTGATATTAAGACCATCACTTTTACCCTTCTTGTTTAAAAAGTCAAAGAAATCTAAAATTTCTACTAATTCATTCTTTTAATGCTACATCTACTATTGCGATCGCCTAGCGGCGCGGATGCGCGCTTCGGATGCTGTGATGATTCGGCTGTTCCCGAATCGCCGCCCTTACAAGCCGCTGTAGAGGCACTAGAGAGCGCTATTGCAGACATACAGTGAAATGGTATTTGCAAAACTGCTTTTAAACAAAAAAATACCTCACTGTTAATCTTATATACCAAAAATCTATCCCAAGATAGATACAGACGCGACGTATCGCGTCTGTATGAGAAGTTACTACCTTAAAAGATTTTCCGATACACAGTGATGCGTATCCTGGGCTTCACTCAACAGGCAGATCGCGGAGTTGGCTCAAAATGGGGATATACCTCAGTTTCAAATAGGTCCTGGATTTCTTGAGACTTTTGCTTCACTAAGTTCTTGTAATCCTGACGCACAGGGATGTTGTACGTGGCTGTGCGGGGGGCGATTTTTTCCAACCACGCTGTGTGAATCGTCAAGCTAAACTTCAGTGAAGGATGGCTCAATCTACACCGGGGACCATCCTCCAGATTTTGAGCATCGAAAATCCAAATTTCGTTGCCGTCTGGCGTGAAAACGGTGCAAACAATGTAACCATCGGTTGAACTGTCTTCTGAACTCTCTTCGCCGTTGCGGCGTGGCATAAACTGGGGTGAACTGACAATATAGCCACCAGGGAACTGATAGCGATCGCCAATCTTGAGCGACTCCTCCGACGAGGTGTTTAACCGGAACAAAGAAGCGGGTATACCAGCCTCTGCAAGGCGAAGCATCTCCGTCCGCGGTACTACCCGGTACTTATAGTCTTTGTACAGGTCGAAGACAAACTGCGTCAGCAACTGCTTCCATAGCCCAAAAGAGATCCAGTAAAGATTATCCAGATGTTTCGGAGGCTTGCCATCAGGCAAGAGACTGCGATAAGCATAGAGTCCAACGCCCCAGGTACACTCAGCATCCGAGATTACCTTCGACTCCAGAATTTGACCGCTTTCTCCATCAATTACATAGCGTCCCATCCGGCTGATGTCCATCTCAGTGTGTTGCATCCCACACAGGCAAGATGGGACAGAAATCTTAGGGTTGTAGGCAGATACATCATACTCGCGGAGCCATTCAGATACATCCCAAGCACAAATATGAGATGCGTGGAGGGTAATGCGTCCATCTGGATTCGCATAATCCAGGAGAAAATGAGCCGCTTCCAGGGGAATCACAACCCGTCGTGCGACCACTTCAACTTCTTGCTGACTGCACGCTGGGCGCTGTCCCGCTTTCAAGTCAGCGCGGCGCACAATGTACACCACAGAATCCGCTAACTCTCGAAGTGTAAGTAAGTCTCTGATGAGTCTTTTGGTTGCCTTACTTTTGGGGATAGGGTTACTGAGCAACTGCTCTACCCCAGTCGTGAAGGCTGTGTCCATTAGCACCAGATAATCTTCTGTCAACCCAATCTGATGGATAGTTTGCTTAATCTTGACGGGGGTTCTATCTGGTAATACCAGCTTCCAGCGCTCTAAGTTGTTTACACCATTCCAGCGGATCAAATAGACGAAATCTTTAAATTCTATGTTGGTAGTTCTCTCAAGCAACCTCATATAAAATTCCAAGATATTTTGAGAGATATTGGAGAATGTCTTGAGAAAATCTTGCACAAAGTCTTGTGCTTCGATAAACCGGGCAAGTTCTTTGAGGAGTTCCTCGATTTGTTCTGGAAGTTCATCCAAATCGTAAATTAAGGGAATGGTTTGGAGAATATTCGCTACTGATTTGCCGTAATTGACCGTAAACATTTCGCTTTTATCAGGGTCAAAAACCGGATGTGCGGTACTCAAAACGGGTGGAAAGGGAAACTTTAAGGAAGTTTCGGATTGCCACTCTGTATTAGCTCCGATCGGAGTTACAACCTCCAGCGTTTCGGTATCAATTTCGTAGGGACGACCAGCATCATAGGTTACTAGCAGACGCTCGTTGGCATCGTCTCGAAATTTAATGGGCAGAAAAGCTGTATTCAACTCGTTGCGGAAGCCAAGAGAAAGAGAAAATCGCGAAATGCCATGATTGCGAAATTGATACTTGACATACTCGCTGCCAGGTCGGGTCGCCTTATCAGCGTAGTAACAGGGCGGCTTAACCAGCCGTGTTTTCAACCCCACTTCACCTTGGCGATCGAAGTCAAGCCGATAAATCATCCCATCGCCACCTAAAAGGGAAGTTCCGTCAGCATCTGGAGCATCTCCGGAGTTGACAGAGCCTACTGGCGCAACGATAAAAACGTGACCCTGTAAATCATCTGGTAACTCTCCATGAATCTGCATTTTGATGTCGCTGAGTTCGTAGCGATTTGCCGTCATTATTGACTCTGGAACTGGCGGACAACAGCCGGGTACAGATGAGATTGAGTCAAGAATTGGTTCTTTCATGTTATGGCTGCCTAGGTCTCTATTGAAGGAAGTAAAATACTCAAGAAATTGCTGAAAGTAATCCATTAACAAACTTACGCAATGTGAAACTTCTTCTTAGCCCTCCTAAAAAGTAGGGTTAGGGGAGTGCAAACGTAATACCATTAGGGCTTATCGATGCAAAATTGAATTGTTGTAACTGCCTAAATGCAAGGCTTTCACAATTCAAATTTAAAATCTCAAATGGTATAAACTGTACCAATTTAGATTCTCCTTAAAAAAGAAGAGTTCTAATCTCTAAAGCTGTACATTGCGTAAAGTTGACTCCTTTGAAACTGTCTGGCTTTTTGCACAGCCGTTTCAGCATCGGAGATTATCCAATTTGCTCATCAAACTGTATATCTAGGCTGTGTTGAATCCGAGCGTTTTCAAAGCGATAAAGAAACTCCTCTGTAGATAACTGATATTTACCTACAAATTCCTAGAGTCATTTTCCGTTCGCTGGATATTATTTTTAAGCGATTCTCATACCCAGTCGCCGCGCGATCGCAATCTAGCGCAGCACGATCCTCGATTATCTGTTTTAACAAGTCTGGGTAATTGCAGATAATCTTGACAGCCCTATTAATTTGTTTTGGAATAATTAATGATATGTAAGGTGAGCGTTGCCCACCCTACACCTTACTGTTTAAGCGCTAAAGTATTTAGCTGCGGGGTGATAGGCAATAATCGCAGTCGTAGATTGTTCGGGATACAGTTGTTCGCTTTCATCCATGTGAAGGTTGATGCGATCGCTTCCTAGTAACTCCAACAACTTATACTGATCCTGAATATTCGGACAAGCCGGATATCCAAAACTATACCGACTCCCTTGATAACGCTGCGCCAGAATATCCCGAATATTATCCGGTTCTGATGCACCCAAGCCTAATTCCCGTCGGATTCGGGCATGAAGCCACTCCGCCACAGCCTCCGCTGTTTGCACCGCCAAGCCGTGGAAATACAGATAATCGCTGTATTGATTATTTGTAAACAACTTCTGCGCGAACTCCGTCGCAATATCCCCCACCGTCACCGCCTGCATCGCAAACACATCTACCTGTCCCGACTCCACAGGTGCAAAGAAATCAGAAATACACAGACGACGCATGGACTTCTGACGAGGGAAATTGAACGTCGCAACAACATTCTTCTCCCTCTCTTCTTTCGCATCTTTACGATTCATAAATTCCGGATCGTACAAATGCAAAGAATTTCCCTTAGCCTGACACGGAAAATACCCGTAAACAACTTGCGGATGTAGCAAATTCTCCTCTACAACCCGCTGTTTCCACTCCTTCAAAATTGGGTAAACTTTTTCCTCTAAAAACTGATTGTACTCCTCGCGAGACTGTTCCTGCGGCTTGCGGAATTGCCACTGTCCAGCAATCAAAGCCTGCAAATCCAGATACTCAAATACCTCCTCTAATGGAATATCTTCAGCCTGTAATAATTTCGTACCCCAGAAAGGCGGAATCGGACGCTCAATTTCAATCGCCACAGCCTCAGAACGCCGCTTATCTACTTCTACGGGTTGAGCTTCTTGAGTGCTATTTTCTAATGGCACACGAGACGCCTCCTCTATAATAGGCGCATGACCATTTTCCTCAACTTCATCCAAAAATCCCTGCAAATCATCCCAATTTCCAGCAGATTTTGCAGGCATTAATTTATCCATGAAATGCAGATCGGAAAAAGCATCTTTGCCATAAATTACTTTACCCTTGTAAGTGTTTTGGCAATCTTCATGGACAAATTTAGGAGTTAGCGCTGCACCCCCTAGAATGACTGGAACCGTAATTCCTTTTTGATTGAAAACCTCCAAGTTTTCCTTCATAAAAGCGGTTGACTTCACCAGCAAGCCGCTCATCGCAATACAATCAGCTTTGTGCTGCTCAAAAGCATCAACGATATTATCAACAGGCTGTTTGATGCCAATATTAACTACCTTGTAACCGTTATTTGACAGGATGATATCCACCAAATTTTTACCGATGTCGTGGACATCTCCTTTGACGGTGGCAATTACTACAGTTCCTTTGGCATTATTTCCAGCATCTTTCTTTTCCATGAATGGCTCTAGATATGCCACTGCTGCTTTCATGGTTTCCGCTGATTGCAATACGAAAGGCAACTGCATTTGTCCGGAACCAAACAATTCGCCGACAACTTTCATCCCATCTAGCAAAAAGGTGTTAATGATATGCAGCGGCGCATATTTCTCTAAAGCTTTGGTAAGTTGAGCCTCTAAACCGATGCGTTCGCCGTCGATAATGTGACGCTTTAGACGTTCTTCTACAGGGAGATTTTCATCACCGGAGCGATCGCGCTTCGTCGTTTTCCCTTCAAATAGCGTTGTCAATTCTCCCAGCGGATCGTAGGTGCAGATGTCTCCATCAAACTGCCGTTCATCGTAGATTAACTTGCGGCAGACTTCTTGATGCTCTGGCTCAATTTTCGCTAGGGGCAGAATTTTACTAGCGCTGACAATTGCCGCATCCATCCCCACCGCCATCGCTTCGTGCAGAAACATGGAATTCAGGACGACTCGCGCCGCTGGGTTTAAACCGAAGGAAACGTTAGAAACCCCCAACATCACATGGCAACCGGGGAGTTCTTCTCGAATGCGGCGGATGGATTCAATGGTCGCTTTTCCATTAGCTCGGTCTTCTTCAATACCCGTAGAAATCGGCAGGGCGAGGGTATCAAAAAATATTTCATGAGCGGGAATTCCATATTCGACAGCGGCACGATAGGCACGTTGCGCGATCGCAAACTTTTTCTCAGCCGTCCGCGCCATCCCCTCCTCATCAATCGTCCCAATTACAACACCCGCACCGTACTTCTTCGCCAACTCCAACACCTTGAAGAAGCGCTCCTCTCCATCTTCATAGTTAGTCGAATTCAGCAGGCACTTGCCCCCGGCAACCTTCAAGCCCGCCTCCATCTTTTCCCATTCTGTGGAGTCGAGCATCAGCGGTATTGTCACATTTGTTACCAGCCGCGACACCAATTCATGCATATCCCGAACGCCATCGCGCCCGACATAATCCACGTTGACATCGAGGACGTGCGCCCCTTCCCGCACCTGCGACTTTGCCAAAGAAACCAACCCATCCCAATCTTCCCCATTCAGCAAGTCACGGCACTTCTTGGAACCACTCGCATTCAATCGCTCGCCCACAATTAGAAATGAATTATCCTGCTCATAAGGCTGGGCGCTGTAAATTGACGCCGCCGCAGGCTCATAACTAAAGTGGCGCTCTTTTGGCTTCAGAGTTTTGCCAATTTCTGCTAATTGTTGAATATGCTCAGGGCGCGTGCCGCAACAGCCGCCAATTATCTGTACGCCCCAATCTTCTACAAAGTGCATCAGCGCCATCCGCAATTCCATCGGCGTCAGCTTATAGTGAGCATGACCGCCAATGTTTTCTGGTAGACCAGCATTGGGAACGCAGGAAACCACAAACGGGGAGTGCTGGCAAAGATACTTAATATGTTCAGCCATCCGGTCTGGCCCCGTGGCACAGTTAAGTCCCAGAATATCAATCGGGTAACGTTCCAAAATCGTCACTACGGCGCTAATCTCAGAACCGACGAGCATTGTACCCATGACTTCCATCGTCACCGACACCATCAACGGGCGTCGTTCCCCCTTGCGCTGAAAGACTTCCTCAACCGCATTCAATGCTGCCTTGATTTGCAGCACATCCTGACAAGTCTCGACCAGAAATAAATCGACGCCGCCGTCGTAAAGCGCCTCAGCTTGCTCTTCAAAGGAAGCTTGCAGTGTGTCAAAGTCAATATGTCCCAGCGTTGGCAGCTTGGTCGTTGGCCCTATCGAACCAGCCACAAACCGGGGTTTCTCCGGTGTCGAAAATTCCGCCGCCACGCGCTTCGCCAGTTCCGCCGCCTTCTTATTTAAATAGTAGGCTTGATCCGCCAGGTCGTACTCTGCCAGCACAATCGAGGCACCGCCAAAAGTATCTGTTTCAATCACATCGGCACCGACTGCCAAAAAGTCCCGATGCACTTTTTCTACCGCTTCTGGTTTGGTGTGTACCAGATACTCGTTACAACCTTCGTATTCTGGCCCTCCGAAGTCGGCGGCGGTAAGGTTTTGTGTTTGGAGGTTAGTTCCCATTGCGCCATCGAAGACGATGACAGGACGTTCAGGACTGTGGAGGCGAGTCAAGAAGGGGCTGGTCATAGATGGCGGCGTCTTTATGAATAGGTAGTTGCGTTAGGCTTTGAACGATCAGCTTAATCTATTTTGCAGACTTTCTCGTTTTCGGAAGTAACTAAAACTATGAAAGTGCAAGACTGTAACGACGTCTTTTGTTCCATAGCAGTCATTTCCTCAAGAAGTCAGAATCTATTTTAACCGAGATTAGTAGTTTAATTGAGCAAAGCTAAGCCATCAGTCTGAAACCTGCTTTGCATTTATTTAAGGCAAGACTTAGACAAAATTTGCAAAATCCCGGCTCCGAGGAAGGGGAGAGATCGCGTCTTCCAGTCAGGTTGAAGAAAGCCTGAGTAGACTTTTATAAAGAATTGATGAAGAAAGCGATCGCTCCTAATTAAATTGTTTTTTTATTAGTGAAAACAACAGTTTTTGTGAAAATTAAATTATGTTCACTTTGCATCTAGAAGAAAGTTTCCTGTCGTTATTGACCCTAACAATCGTTTTCCTCCTAAATCCCTGTTTTCAAGGAAGATTTTTCCGGTTCTCCCCAAGTTATCGGGGAATTAGGGGAATCTTCGGTCTGGCAACTTATTTAGGCGATCGCTACTTGCCCCTCGCTCTCCCTATCCTGTGTTTTATACTAAGCATGAATACTTACCTACATTGAAGGAAGCAGCTAACGCTTGCCAGTGTAGTTAAACTGAGATAACAACGCAGCAACAGCGCCCCAATGTAGCCTATGTCTCCTGTTACTTTTGACCGCACTCCCTGTGTTTTACTTGTCGAAACCGACGAAATTCTTGTCCAACGTGTCAGCATGGATTTGCGAGAGGCTGGGTATACGACTGTGGTTGCACCAGACACCACCAGTGGTTTTCATCAAGCTTGCGAACTTCAGCCAGCTTTAGTCGTCGTAGATCGAGTGCTAACAGGGGATTCAGGATTGAAGTTGTGCAACCAACTGAGGAATGCCGGTTCTCGCGTGCCAGTGCTGCTGTTGATGGCTCGCGATACTGTAGAAGATCGAGTTGCTTGTCTAAATTCGGGTGCCGATGACTACTTCCTCAAACCCTATCGCACCGACGCTTTTTTGCAACTGGTGCGCCTCTACTTACAGCCAGAAGCGGGTGCTAGCGAACAGTTGCGCTTTGGCGAACTGGTTTTAGACTTGTCCACTCGCAGAGCAATGCGGAACGGGCGAGTGATTGACCTGACAATGAAGGAATTTGAACTTCTAAAATATATGATGTCGCATCCCCGTGAGGTCTTAACCCGCGAACAGATTCTAGAAAATGTTTGGGGATACGACTTTATGGGAGAGTCGAATGTGATTGAGGTGTATATCCGTTATTTACGTCTCAAAATTGAAGAAGAGGGCGAAAAGCGCCTAATTCAGACAGTGCGAGGTGTCGGATATGTTTTGCGAGAAGCTTAGGTTTTGAGTTTTGGGCGTAAATATCAAGGATTAAGGATGAATTTGGACTGGAGAGAGCAGCGCTTCGGCACATCTGCCAAAAGCGATCGCAATGTGAAAAAGCAGGCAAGTTTAGTCGTCATGATGCTGGCAGTTTTGTTGATGGGATGTTCGGCATCGGTGCCATCAACCTCCTCTCAGGGTAGGGGACCCGCGCAACCATTGCAGCAGGCGTCGCCAGTATCAGCACCGACAACAGCACCGACGACCCCTGCACAACAAGCGCACTCATCACCGGAAGCATCACCCGCACAGAATAAGAGGGGTCAAACTTTGCCAATTTCAGCCAAGGCAACGATGGCAGGTCAGGTGATTCAGCTGGAAGTAGCGCGGACACCCCAACAACAGCAAATGGGGTTAATGTACAGAACATCTTTGGCGGACGATCGCGGGATGCTCTTTCTTTTCAATCCACCGCAACCGATCAATTTCTGGATGAAGAATACGCTCATCCCCCTGGATATGGTTTTTATGCTGGATGGAGTGGTGAAAGCGATCGTTGCCGATGTCCCTCCCTGTAAAACCAGTCTTTGCCCCACCTATGGTCCCAATACGCCCGTTAACCAGGTGATTGAACTCCGGGGAGGACGCGCTGCGGAACTCGGTTTGAAGGCAGGCGATCGCGTGACCATTCAGTAACTCAATACTAAGACAGACCGACTTTCTGGCTGTCTTTTATAGTCCTTATCGAAACGATTTAAAAATTTACTCGTTCTTTTAACCTATTTGTCGCAAAAATAAGCTACTCTTTCCCAAGAGAGAGTTTAAGACTGCAAATTTCAATTATTGTTACGCTTAAACCTAGATTCTCGCTTCCAGAGACATGGTTCTTCCAAGAATGAGAGTGCTTTGCCTGGAATTTGGTGTGAGGTGAGAGGCATAGACGCTCTAGGCAAGCAAATCTCTCCTAATACAGAGGGATTTCAGTGAATTGCTAAAGAAAATATTAAGCAAAGTTCACTAGCAACAGTCGGCTAAGATTTCAGAAAAAAGGGGAGTGAGCCTAAGTTTTTAGTCTTATTCTCTAGGTCAGCCCGGAAGGGATGCCTAAAGTCCTGAATCTAGTATGAGCATTCTTCTGTTAATACCCATACCGGCTGCCGTAATTGTCACACCAGGCTGGTGATCTGAAACACTAGCGTTACAGTGAGTAGCGGCAAAATAGTATAAAAGGAGTCGAGTAAAGGTGGACAGATAAAATACTGACTACCGTTACTCAACAAACCAAGGTTTAAATTACAAAATAGATTCAACAAAGGGGGTAAAAGCCATCATGGCACCTACGAATTTTTCTCGATTTCTCCGTTTTCTTCAAGAAGATTTAGCAATATCTAAGGCATCGATTGCGATCGCTTTGCGGCGTCGGGAGCAAGATCCCGGCCCATTGCCAATGATCTTATGGCAATACGGTTTAGTAACGCTGGAACAGTTAGATCAAATCTATGACTGGTTGGAAACTGCATAAGGCTTGATGATTCGGCGAGGAGCAAGAAAGTCATGTCAGAGCAATTGGGCGTCGGTACTTTCCCGACCCATCCGCGAAGACTTAAGAAATGTTCTCAATTACAATTTACTTCACCAAAAAGAGCGGGTCAAATACTTGACCCGCTCTTTTTAGTTGTTAGTTTTTAAAAGTTAGTTTTCCTTATAATCTGCCTTTATAAATGCTGCTTGGCAATGAGCGATCGCTTTTATTATCATCCCTGTTAAACGAAGAACAACAACGTGCTGAAAGATTAGCCGAACGCTACGCCAGTTGGGGGTTAACCCTGATGAGGTGTAGTTGGTCAAGAAGGGGACGCGATTGCGCTTTGTGAGATTCCTAACTTATGGATAGGTAAGCGCGATCGTAGGATTTGCCTATAAATCTCTATAGTGCGATCGACAAGATGTTTTTTGGCTGGCTATATTGGTGATTTTTAATCACAGAGAACAGACACAATAGTAACCAATATCAAAAATTTCCTTTTTGTAAAAATCCCCTTCATCGTGTGATGCTACTATGTAATCAGAAAGATAATAATCACCTATAAAAGCTCTGCATTTTTTACAAGTGTTAGCAAAATATATTCTCCCTACTGTCTGACTGTATTGCGAGATAACCAACGCGCCTTTTTCATTAGCTAGTTTTCTATCAGATTCAGAAAAGCCGCTATTGGATATATACCCATCGTCTCCATCTATAGCTGCAACTTTCATTGGCGCTGAACACTTCCAACAGAAAGCATTTATGATTAGCAAATGCTTTTTACTTTTATACCTACCACACTCATTACACTTAGGATTTAGACATAAAGCAACCTTGTCTGGCTCTATGAGAGGATTGTTTAGCCGACCAATGTCTTCATCCATCGTCAAGATGTATTGGATTAATACAATTTTATTTTGTTCGTAATAATTCAAAGTAGATTGTTCAATAAAATGACTTACAACTACTTCGATAACTGCAATTACTTTATTGTCTTTATCAAGCAAGGCAATATCTGGTTTACATACTCCCAAATTATGCTCAAGCTCAACGTGAACTGCTTTTTTGAGTAAATTGTCAGTATGCGGATTAGGACAATACTCGCAGTTCCATTTAATATCTAATGGCAACTTATTTTCTAGATGATGTTGAATTTTTTCATACAACAAAGTCTTGAAGATGTAATGCAGAGCTGTCTCAGGGGTACAGTTGGCGCTTAGAGTTTTATGGGCAAAGTGGGGACGTTTTATCTTGCCCCTGCGGAGAATTAACTCCAGATTACAGTTCGGACAAATGTAAGACTGACCTTTGTGTGCGTTGGCAGCTTTGATCAAATGCCCTTCTTGGGTATATGCAACTGAGGAAAGAATGTTAGACATTTTTATAGGCAAAATATCTCTACTTATGCTAATCGATGATGCATTACTATACGCAAGGCGATCGCTCTCACGCTCCAAACCTCACCAAAACGCGATCGCTCTGTAGCCACCTCACAGGGTGATGCAAAATATCAAGTTTTTGGAACCTTCCAGCCCTAACCGGAGCTTGGTGGTAATATTGTCAATCAAGCTAGGGGTGCCTGGATTTACAGGCTGAGATTACACCCTTAGAACCTGAGTCCGGCTAATACCGGCGGAGGGAAGCTGTTAATTGAGGAATTCAATATGCGGACTGAATGGATCGCTAAGCGGCGTGGACAGAGCAATGTCTCTCAAATGCATTACGCCCGTCAAGGTGTGATTACTGAAGAAATGCAGTATGTAGCACAGCGGGAAAATCTCCCAGTTGAGCTGATTCGGGATGAAGTGGCGCGGGGACGAATGATTATCCCCGCCAACATCAACCACACCAACCTAGAACCGATGGCGATTGGTATCGCCTCGAAGTGTAAGGTAAACGCCAATATCGGCGCTTCTCCCAACTCTTCCAATCTGGATGAAGAAGTCGATAAGCTGAAGCTGGCAGTCAAGTATGGCGCTGATACCGTCATGGACTTGTCCACCGGCGGCGGCAACCTGGATCAGATTCGCACGGCAATTATCAACGCCTCGCCGGTTCCCATTGGCACGGTGCCAGTTTACCAAGCCTTAGAAAGCGTCCACGGCACGATTGAAAACCTCACCGCCGATGACTTTCTCCACATCATTGAGAAGCACGCGCAGCAGGGGGTAGATTATCAAACTATCCACGCCGGGATATTAATTGAGCATTTGCCTTTAGTGCGCGATCGCATCACCGGGATTGTTTCTCGCGGCGGCGGCATTCTCGCACGGTGGATGTTGCATCATCACAAGCAAAATCCGCTTTATACCCACTTCCAAGACATCATCGAAATTTTCAAAAAATACGATGTCTCTTTCAGTCTGGGAGATTCTCTGCGTCCCGGCTGTCAGCACGACGCCTCAGATGCCGCTCAATTAGCCGAACTCAAAACTTTAGGACAATTGACTCGCAAAGCCTGGGAACATGACGTGCAGGTGATGGTGGAAGGGCCAGGACACGTCCCAATGGATCAAATCGAGTTCAATGTCAAAAAGCAGATGGAAGAGTGTTCGGAAGCACCCTTCTACGTGCTGGGGCCATTGGTAACGGACATTGCCCCCGGTTATGACCACATCACCTCCGCGATTGGTGCGGCAATGGCTGGTTGGTACGGTACGGCGATGCTTTGCTATGTAACACCCAAGGAACACTTGGGACTGCCGGATGCTGAAGACGTGCGGAATGGATTAATCGCCTACAAGATTGCGGCTCATGCTGCTGATATTGCACGGCATCGTCCGGGGGCACGCGATCGCGATGACGAACTTTCTAAAGCCCGTTACAACTTCGACTGGAACCGCCAGTTTGAATTGTCCCTCGACCCCGAACGCGCCAAAGAATATCATGACGAAACTCTGCCAGCAGATATTTACAAAACTGCTGAATTCTGCTCAATGTGCGGTCCCAAATTCTGTCCAATGCAGACCAAGGTAGATGCTGATGCTTTGACAGAACTAGAGAAGTTTTTGGCGAAAGAACCAGTAACCCAAAGCTAGTTATTTTAAACGCAAAGGAGCTTTCTCCTTGGCGCTCCTTTGCGTTTAAAAACCTGCGTTGAAAAACCTTATCTGAGTTGACGCGATCGCTCTTGAATTTCTGGAATCGAGAATACTGCCTGAAATTTTAGCCCAACTGACTGATAAAACTCCGCTCCCCCCTGCTGCCTGTCTACCAGCGAAATCACTTCATCAACGCTGTATCCGGCATCTCGCAGCCGCTCAACGGCTTTCATGGCAGATTGCCCTGTCGTGACAACATCTTCCAAAACGACCACTTTCGCACCTGTAGGGAGAATCGGGCCTTCTATATAAGCTTGTGTGCCGTGTCCCTTTGCTTCTTTGCGAATAATTAGCGCCGGTAACGGTCGATTTTCATAAGCAGAAACTACACTCACCGCCGTTACAATCGGATCGGCTCCCAGTGTCAATCCAGCCACTGCCTGGGTATCCATCGGCAACAACGATAATAGAATCCGACCCGTTGCCAAAGCTCCTTGGGGATGCAGTGTGACTGGCTTGCCATTAATGTAGTAAGAACTGCGCTGTCCCGAAGACAGCACAAAATCTCCCTCCTTATAAGCCACATGGCAAAATAAATCTAGCAGTTGCTGGCGTAGCGTTGTGAGATCGGCAGTAGCATAAGAGCCAGTTAAATCAGTCTGGGATTGGATTTCGTGGGTCATCACTAGGAGAGAAAAAGAGTAGAGCGATTACAATTTGACCAACAATCATCCTAAACTTAAACTGAAGAATAGTATTCAGCCAAAGTTGAGGGACGAGATGGGAATGCGCTTGACTAATTTCATGAGTGTATTGGTTCTCAGTGCCGCTACGACTGTCATTGCCTCTAGCGCGATCGCTCAGCCTACACTCTCTAACTCCCAGTCAGGAACTTTTAACTCGATTCCAGACTTGTTTAATCGAGCTATCAGTGAAACCTCTGGAGACTTTTTCGGCAACCAATCTTACCGACGAGATCTGAATTTCATCATTGGCCCTAGCTTTCCAGAAAACGAAATCGAGCGAGACACTAAGACAGTAGATAACCTTTACCGGGAGCTACTCTGGCAGCAAACTTCCAGTGACTTTATTATTCGCACCCCCGATCTCCCGAATCCTTTCAACTCGTCAATTCTGCAAAGCCCAGCTATCAATGTAAACGTTACTGGTACTGGTAGACCCGTAACAGGCAGCGAGTTCGTGTTTGAGAATCCCCCACAGCCCTAAATCTGAAAAAGAAGAAAAGACAAACAATTTTTGCTTGTCTTTCTTCCTTCTACTTTTTTTAAAGTTCGCAGAGCGAGATTTAAACAAGGTACTAGGGCTTGTTTTTTATAGACTCTATTTTTTGAACTGAAATAGAGGTTACAACTTACTTTGTTCAGTTGCTTTCCAGCATTTGATAACCTTTGGTTTCTCAGAGGTTTTGCTGAAATTTCTGAGCAAATTAAATTACCGAGATACTTAAATTAATTAGGTTCTTGATGAGCGCGAGCCGCTAGTAAACTGCATTTATCCTGAGCGGATTGCACTTCCCCATAGAGCAATTCTAGGAAATTTACTCAAAGAATACCGAATTTATAGGAATGCGCCCTACCGGAATCGAACCAGTCTGAAGGCGAATTATGAGTTCGCTGCCTCCCCAATCGGCCAAGGGCGCGTGATTGATTTCGTTGCCAAGATTGCTGGCTGGATTGTTATTTTATACAATTATGCACGCTAAGTCCACTCGAAAGCGGATGCGTAGTATGATTCCTGATAATAAATTATAAGCGCTGTTTTCTAAAATAGAGATAAATTAGCAGCGTGACATTAACCAATTCGCTATCATAGGTTCCACTGCTGTCAGTCGTAAGCTATGTATAGCAGTTGATCGGTGTCGCGGCAATTTTTGTAGCTTGAGCAACCAATGAAACTAAATTCAACTGTCGCACTTACGTTAATTTTGCTTGCTATGATGTTAGGCGCTGGCTTTGTAAGTGCGATGTGGGGGTTTACTGTAGGTCATGAAGCCCTTAAAGGAGTAACGCAGCCGGATGTGCGCCCTACCAATAAATTAGCTGGGACTAAGCGGGCAACTCCTGGTAAAGAAGGAGTTGCAATTTTGCGCGAGGTTGATATCCTGGCAAGTGTCAAAGCACAAATGAGCGGCAAGGCTAAACCTGTTATTAAGCCTGAACAGAAGGAAGCGGAAACCACAAGCGACAGCAAGCCTAACACTCCTGAGGAAACCTCTGAGCAGGACAGTAAACAGCAAAATTTCCCGATTACCAGTCAGGACAAGGGCGTGAAGCTGGAGATAGGCTCAGCGCGTCAGCAAGGAGGTTCTTTGTTGCTGAATGTGAGCCTGAAGAATGAAGGAGGGAATGCTGTACGGTTTCTGTATAGCTTCTTAAATGTAACGGACGACCAAGGTCGAGCTTTAAGTGCTGTGACTGAAGGGCTGCCAGGAGAATTGCCACCGAATGGGCAAAGCTTTTCGGGGACGGTGAGTATTCCCACGGCTTTACTGGAAGACGCTAAGCAGCTTTCATTGACTCTGACAGATTATCCAGATCAAAAACTCCAGCTGAAAATGTCTGGAATTCCAGTGGTGAAGTAGGCGTTAGGTGTTAAGTGGTCGGTAATAGGAGCTGTCTCTGTATGATGACCGTACAGGGGGTAGAGGATTCTACCCACTACTTATTACCGACGACCGATTACCGACAATTCGTTGCCCATTACCCAATACCCAATACCCAATACCCTGGTTACGGATGGATACCCCCGTGTTGGCGATCTTGACGGTGAATGCTTTTCCTAGGCTCACCGCGCAAGACGTTTTGCTGCGATTATTATCGGTGCTACTACTGATTGCGATTAATGGTTTTTTTGTCATCGCTGAATTTTCGATAGTTTCGGTGCGGAGATCGCGCATCAATCAACTAGTCGAAGCGGGCGATATTCAAGCAAAAACGGTTCAAAACTTGCAAGGCAGCATCGATCGGCTGCTTTCTACTACTCAACTGGGGATTACTCTGTCTAGTTTGGCTCTCGGCTGGATTGGTGAGAGTACAATGGCAATCCTCGTGTCTGCTTCAATCGCGCACTTACCCTTATCTTGGGAGGTCAAAGCAGCGATCGCTCATTCCCTTTCGGTGCCGGTTGCTTTCTTCCTGATTGCCTATCTACAAATTGTTTTGGGTGAACTATCCCCGAAATCAGTGGCACTGCTTTACTCAGAACAGATGGCGAGGTTTTTGGGACTGCCGATCAGAGCGATCGCCCGCTTTTTCAACCCATTCATCTGGATTCTCAACCAATCGACACGCTTACTCTTGCGGCTGGTAGGCATTCAGTACACTGGACAAGGCTGGTATACGCGCGTTACCCCCGAAGAATTGCAAATGATTATCACCACAGAGCGCGAATCTACGGGACTGGAAGCTGAAGAACGAGAGTTGCTCAACAACGTGTTTGAGTTTGGTGAGGTGTTGGCGGAAGAAGTCATGGTTCCCCGCACCAGCATTGCCTCTATTCCCTGTGAAGCCACTTTTCAAATCTTTCTAGATGAAATTACTACCACGGGTCACTCCCGCTATCCCGTCACAGGAGAATCCCTTGACGATATTCGCGGCATTATCTACTTCAAAGAGTTAGCTGAACCTCTAGCCAAAGGCGAACTAACTTTAGATACACCAATTCAGCCTTGGATTCGACCCGCTCGATTTGTGCCGGAAGGACAGCCTTTAAGCGAACTTTTGCCGATGATGCAGCGAAGTCACCTGGCAATGGCGATCGTTGTAGATGAATTTGGCGGCACCGCGGGGTTAGTAACAATTGAGGATTTGATTGCTGAAATTATCGGCTACGAGCCAAAAGCTGAGGATAAAGAAGAGTTAGCTGTGCAAATTTTGGATGAGCAAACTTTTCTGGTACAAGCACAGATGAATTTGGAAGAAGTCAACGAATTTCTCGATCTCAACTTGCCCTTGATTGATAAATACCAAACCTTGGGCGGCTTCGTGCTTTACCACTATCAGAGAATTCCTACCCAAGGTGAAACCTTGCGCTTTGACAACCTTGAGCTGACTATCGTTTCCGCCGAGGGTCCTCGCCTGCACCAAATTCGCATTCACCGACGAGAGGCAACAGTTGCTAGCAATGAAGCTAACGGGTCTGATGTCTCAAATATGTCAGATTCAGATGGCTCAGATTCAAATGTCTCAGATGCCAAGGTTGCAGCGGATGACACCAAGAAATCAGAAATAACGAATCAGGAATCAGGATTCAGCAGAAATTTTGAATGATCGCGTTTGGATTTTCACTTGCCTCTCGTTTACGGCAGGAATATCCCCAACTTTAGTGACTCTTCGCTGCATAAGGAAGGGGATCTTGTAATCCTAGCTCAGCAAAAGCAGCTAGACGCAACTGGCAGGAATCACAGACGCCACAAGCCACTTCGCTCCCGGTATAGCAAGACCAAGTTTGCTCCCAAGGAACGCCTAGCCGATTTCCAAGCTGAATGATTTCCGTTTTTTTCAGGTCTATCAGGGGCGTCATGATGCTAATTGGCTGTCCCTCTCGTCCCTGTTTCGTTCCCAGCCGAAAGACTTCCTGCATTGCCTGGATATAATCGGGACGGCAATCGGGATAGCCGGAATAATCTAAAGCATTAACGCCAATATAAACCCGCTGGGCATTGATGGTTTCTGCATAAGCGAGGGCAAAGCTCAAAAAGATGGTATTTCGGGCAGGGACATAGGTCACGGGGATACTTTGATCCATTTCATCAAGCGATCGCCCTTCTGGTACGTTAATGGCACTGTCTGTGAGCGCAGAACCGCCCCAGCGACGCAAATCAAACGCCACTACCTGATGTTCTCGTATACCAGCGAGGCGAGCGATCGCTGTCGCAGACTCTAACTCTCGCTGGTGTCGCTGCTGGTAATCGAATGAGATGGCATAACACTCACAGCCATCAACCTTTGCCTGATATAGTACCGTCGAAGAATCTAACCCCCCAGACAACAAAACAACCGCTTTCACTTCCTAGCCCCCTCATCCCCAGTTTTTACTTGTGCCAACTTTCAGATGTTTCCCACCATCACGTCTTGATAATTGACCGCTCACTGGCTACTAAATTCCTCAGTCCTCAGTCCTCAGTCCTCAGTCCTCAGTCCTCAGTCCTCAGTCCTCAGTCCTCAGTCCTCAGTCCTCAGTCCTCAGTCCTCAGTCCTCAGTCCTCAGTCCTTACCAAATGGACGGGAGAGAAAGTGACACATTTACCAGTTACTAATTTACAAACCTCAACAAAATGGAAGATGAGATAAATCTCACGAATTTGAGAAAGTTAGACACAGCTTTGAAATTCTTCACAAAAGAAGGCACTATGATACCATCTGGATCGTCTCAGGCGACTAAACGTTGCCAATTGATTTAATCCTAGTGGTGGAGGAGCATACAGGAGTGCAAGATAGCATGCCAGCAAGACAGCCAGACGCTCATCAGCAGCGTAACCAGCCGCAACCGATCCGCGTTGGCGTGATTGGGGTCGGTAATATGGGACAGCATCACACCCGCGTTCTGAGTCTGCTTAAAGATGTGGAACTGGTTGGTGTATCAGATATTAATGTTGAGCGGGGTTTGGATACTGCGAGTAAGTATCGCGCTCGCTTTTTTGAAAACTATCATGACTTAATCCCCTATGTAGACGCTGTCTGCATTGCCGTTCCGACAAGGCTGCATCATGAGGTTGGCATGACTTGCCTGCAAGCAGGGATTCATGTCTTGATTGAAAAGCCAATTGCCGCTAGTATTGCCGAGGCTGAATCCCTCGTCAATGCCGCAGCCGAATCGCACTCAATTCTCCAAGTAGGACATATTGAGCGGTTTAACCCGGCTTTTCAAGAACTCAGCAAAGTTCTGAAAACAGAAGAATTGCTTGCCCTAGAGGCTCATCGCATGAGTCCTTACTCGCAACGGGCTAATGATGTCTCTGTCGTCTTGGATCTGATGATTCATGATATTGACCTGTTGCTAGAACTATCCGCTGCGCCGGTAGTCAAATTGACCGCCAGTGGTAGTCGTGCCTCAGATTCTGGCTATTTAGATTACGTGACTGCTACCCTAGGCTTTGCCAACGGAATTGTCGCCACGCTAACAGCCAGTAAGGTGACACACCGCAAAATTCGTCGCATTGCTGCCCATTGTAAAAATTCTCTAACTGAGGCAGATTTTCTCAACAATGAAATTCTGATTCACCGGCAAACGACTGCCAATTATATGACAGATTATGGTCAGGTGCTTTACCGACAGGATGGGTTAATTGAGAAAGTCTACACCAGTAATATTGAGACGCTTCACGCGGAGTTAGAGCATTTTGTTAACTGTGTGCGCGGTGGGAATCAACCCTCTGTAGGCGGCGAACAGGCGCTTAAAGCTTTGCGTCTGGCGAGTTTGATCGATCAGATGGCTCTCGATGGTCAGGTTTGGCAGCAACCAGACTGGGATTGTCGGTGTCTGAGTTCTCCGGCTGTAGCTGTTTCCTTCTAAAGAATTAAAAATTAAAAATTAAAAATGGAAGGTGTGTTGTAGAAGTAGCGATAATTAGCTTGAAAACCTTTTTTTCCCAAGGGTTCTACTACTAATTAACACTATGTTTTACCAGTACCAAAGTAAGAATTCCACAATTTTTAATTTTTAATTTTGCATTTTTAATTGACTGAGCGATCGCCCAATTTCTTCATTAACCAGCTGATTCCCTTGAGGGCTGAGATGAATATGATCTCGGTAGAGGTTCTCTGGCTGCTCTTTTGAGTTGAAAATGGGTAGAAAATCTATGTAGGCAATGTGCTGGTTTTGGGTTAAGTCGATGAGGCGCACTCGCGCTTTTAGTTCATAATCCCGGGAACCCGGTTCGCCCAATTCCCTCTTTAGGGGCGTCATTGCGAGCAAGAAGCGGGCACCTTTTTGCTCTGCGATTGTCTGGATTTCTTGAATGGCTTTTAAATTAAGGCCAACGCGATCGCCTGATTCCGCGTTCACTGCTTTCATCTCTGGTACTGGCGGTGCCTTTAACAAATAGCGGCTGAATGCCTCTACAAGCGCTAGGGGCGGTTTTTGGTCGGGGTAATTGCGATCGTGCCCTACGGGGATCGAAGTCGGCGCAGTCCCAAACAGATCGTCAGTATTAATCAGCAACACGACTACCTGAGCATCGAACGTACCAAACTGCTTTAAGTACGCTAATTCATTGCGCGGACACCAAGAGTTCGCTGAAGCGTTGAGAACTTCTATTTGCTTAAAAGTTTTACCCTCAATAGAGGATTGCAACTGCTGAGTCATCATGGCTGAAAGCGTCTCAGCCTGATCTGTCCACCAGCCACCATTCGCAATGGAATCTCCCAACAGCAGCACCCGCAGCGTAGATTCAGGGCGAGTTTCCGTGATTTTTGGGCTTCGCATTGAATACTGATTAATTTCTATCAGATTGCCAAACCTGCGAGTCCGCTGATTTGGCGCTAATAAATATCCAATCTGTTCATCGGCAATATAAATCAAGGGATTTCCAAAGCCAAATAGCAGCCGCAATCCCACCTCTACCGCCAGTACCAACCCTACAACAACTGCCAAAACAATCAGCACAATTTTCACGGATAATCCCCTATGTACATAGATCGTGACCCGATCTAGCTTAAATCTTGCAGCACTTCAGTTTTGCAGTCTTAAAAGTCGCTCCCATCTTAACCCAACCCATTTATGACCCATTCGGGTGATAGACGAATCCTCCCTCAGCCGCTAACCTAGTCATGGGTTAAGATATGTTTACAAATTGTTGTCTAGCTCCGAATCAAGGAGGATCGCAGCCTTATGTCAGACTTGAACCGTGGAATTATGAAGTTCGAGGGAGCTGATAGCCCAAAAGCGATCGCTATCTCATCTGTGTTGGTTTTGGGTGGTATTGCTTTTCTTGTTTGGTGGGCACTTCACTCAGCCTACGCTATGTAACTCGCTACTAAACCGAGGCCACTACCGATGCTGATGAAGCCATAAGTTCAATCGATAGGTTATCTCAAAGCTCCTGTAAAACTTCCTTGTTCGGGAGTCACTTTGTTATTCAACCCAAAATGTCTTTCGCGTATCTTTTGCCTCAGGCTGCATAGGACTACACCAACCATTTGCTTGACTAAAGACAAGTGAAATGTTTTCAAACCCACGGAGATGGGTTTGGTACGTTTGGTACGTGTAGCCGCGATATGGAGTTGCTGAATGCAAGATACAAGTTTTTCTAGAGTCGCTTTTTGAGCCTGACTCTGGAATTTTTTATTGGCTATTTTTCATCAAGAAAGAATTATGGCAAGCATTCGGGATATCCTCGGTTATTACCGAAAATATCGAATCGTCGCGCTTTTAAGTATTGCGGCATCTAGTCTCTTTGAAATCATCGATCTGGTAGTTCCTTACACAATTGGGCAGATTCTCAACGTACTGTCCGGTCAACCGCTGGATCGGGGATTGCA
Source organism: Trichocoleus sp. DQ-U1 (assembly GCF_039961925.1). Lineage (NCBI taxonomy): Bacteria > Bacillati > Cyanobacteriota > Cyanophyceae > Leptolyngbyales > Trichocoleusaceae > Trichocoleus > Trichocoleus sp. DQ-U1. The sequence goes on from NZ_JAMPKB010000023.1 coordinate 74,866, forward strand.
AAATGCGATCGCTCTCATCGCTGAAGTTAGCAACTTACCGGCAAATCGATTCCTTTCCCTCTCAGTGCTAATGGGATTAATCTTGTTAGTCACCGTCGTTAGAGCGCCCATTCAGCCTTGGCTCGGCATCTGGTTTCACTGGGATACAGCCTTGCGATCGCGTCGAGACCACAGCATAAAAGTCCTCGAAAAAATCGTCACTCTACCGCTAGAATTTTACGAAGAAAACAACCCCGGACGAATCGCCGGACGAGTTGCTAGAGGACTCGCTAATCACACCTGGACTTATCCTGAAGTCGCCGGACAGTTGATTCCCAAACTCGTTCGGGTGCTGGGTATCTTTGCGATGATCTGGCTAATTGAGTGGCGAATTGCCGTAATTTTCCTAATTTCCTTCATCTTCATCCTCAGCTTCACCCTCAAAGACCTCAAGCAACTGAGCGATCGCGAACAGAAACTGGATCGATATCAGGAAAATACTGAAAGTCGTACTTCGGAAATTATTACCAACATTAAAACCGTCAAAGCCTTTGCCACCGAACAGAGAGAACTGGAGCGTCAACGACAGCGCCTAGAGCGGGAGTTTAAAGTTGTTGACTACCGCATTCATAGAGGTTACGTCATCCTAGCTACTTCCCAAAGGACGATCATCCAGTTTTGTGTCTTTTTAGTACTTGGTTTGACCCTCAACGCCACCTTACAGGGAAAGATTTCACTAGGACACTTCGTTACTACGTTGACCATCTCCAGCATGGCTTACTCGGAGCTAGAACCTATTAGTAACCTCGCTGAGATATTTGCTCGTCGCTATGCCTCCATGCTCCGGTTCCACGAGTTCATGCACCTACCTGTAGGCGTAGATGGGGTCATTCTGTCTCAAACCAGAACGCAGATGGCAGAAGGAGGAACTCAGGATTCTCGTGGTTCTGAATTGTCCTATCAATTTACCGGCAAAGTCGAATTTTCCCATTTGAGCTTTGGCTATGACAGCGATCGCCCAGTTTTAGAAAACATTAACCTACTCATCGAACCTTATCAAACTGTAGCGCTGGTGGGGCGTTCGGGGTCGGGTAAGTCTACCTTAGTCAAGCTTCTGTTCCGGTATTTTGAACCCCATCAAGGTCAGATTTTAATGGATGGTCAAGACATTCGCACTTTGGATGTCACTGGCTATCGGCGGCGTCTGGCAATTGTTCACCAGGAAGTAGATATTTTCAACGGGACGTTGCTTGAAAACCTTACCTATGGCAACCCCAAAGCTACGGTTGAACAGGTTCAGGAAGCTTGCCGCATTGCCAGAGTAGACGAAGTCATTGAGCATCTGCCGCAAGGGTACTACACCGTTGTTGGAGAGCGGGGAATGCGCCTGTCTGGGGGACAACGACAGCGCTTGGGAATTGCTAGGGCACTCTTGGTCGATCCAGATATCCTCATCTTTGATGAAGCAACTTCTAGCCTCGACTACGAATCTGAGCGCTCAATTCAGTTAGCAATGCGTAGCATCCTTGGCACCCGCACCACCATTATCATTGCTCACAGACTTAGTACCATCCGGGAAGCAGACAAAATTGTAGTTCTCGATCAAGGTCAAATTGTAGAAGTCGGCAGCCATGCTGAACTACTGCACCGCAAAGGAATTTACCGACGTTTGCACTCCCTACAAGAAACAGGTGAGCTACTCTAAAGTTAAAAGGAAAAAGGCAAAAGTGAAAAATCTTTCTTTTTCCTTTTGCTTTTTAACTTTTGCCTTTTACAGCTTCCCGTGATTGTTTTACCCGTTCAGTCCTATATTCTAGTTACTTCCGATCTGGGTCCCCTTTTAGGAAGTGTTTGGCTCGATATCGCGGTGCTGGGATTGATGCTTTTGCTTTCTGCTTTTTTCTCCGGCTCGGAAACGGCGATTACAGCCCTCGACAACCTTAAACTCAGGGCGCTGATTCAAGAGCAAGGAGACCCGCGCCGGATGTTTGCGCTGGTCTTAGAAAATCGGGGTCGGTTTATCACTACCCTTCTAGTCGGTAACAATCTAGTTAATAATTTTTCAGCAATTCTGACCAGTAACTTATTTGCCCTCTGGTTAGGGAATGCAGGATTGGGAATTGCTACTGCTGTTGTTACTTTTCTAGTGCTGATTTTTGGAGAAGTTACCCCTAAATCTCTGGCAATCAACAATGTGATGCCAGTTTTTAAGTTTGCCGTTCGCCCGATTTACTTGCTATCTATCGTTCTCGGCCCGCTTATTTATTTATTTGAGCAAATTACTCAGCGGGTAATTCGCCTGTTTCAGGGGGGTGTTGTTCAAGAGGGAGAGTCTTTAAGAGATCTCCATCTGATGATTGAAATTTTGGGAGGCAAGGGGCATCTAGATTTACACAAACACCAGCTGCTCAACAAAGCCTTGATGCTAGACAGTCTCAGCACCCGCGATCTGGTTAAGCCACGGATTGACATGAGGACAATCTCTCATGAAGCGACCTTGCAGGAGTTTGTGAATCTGTGTCTGGAAACAGGATATTCCCGTATTCCCGTGCAGGAGGAGTCTAAGGATCAAATTGTCGGCGTTGTTCACCTGAAGCGAGCGCTCCAGCAGCTGAGGTTTTTGAAAAAAGAAGGGATTGATAATGGCTTGGTGACAGAGGCGATGGACCCGCCAGTATACGTGCCGGACACGAAACGAGCCGCTAATCTACTGAAGGATATGTTGCAACAACGCCTTCATATTGCCATCGTCGTCGATGAGTATGGGGGCACGGTGGGGTTGATCACGCTGGAAGACATTCTGGAGGAGCTGGTTGGCGAAATTTACGATGAAAGTGACTTTCCCAGTCGAGCGATCGCTACGAGAAATGCCACGCGCTCTGGTGGCGGCTGATTCAGAAGACAGGGATCAATGTAGGAGTAAGCGATGTAGATTCCCGTTCTCATCCTCCTACTTGCACTGCCCGTCACTTTTTCCACAGCTATAAAATCAATTTTCAAAAAACTTTTGCATTTTCTAAACCTTGTGCTACGATTATTAATCGTGGAACAAATGGGTCGATGCCCGAGTGGTTAATGGGGGCGGACTGTAAATCCGCTGGCTATGCCTACGCTGGTTCAAATCCAGCTCGGCCCACCACGCAACAAAAGTTTTAAGTCATAAATTTTGAGTTATTCTTGAGTTAAGATAACCGAATCAAAATTTAACGCTTACAACTTCTAAAACTGCCCGTGTGGCTCAGTGGTAGAGCACACCCTTGGTAAGGGTGAGGTCACGAGTTCAATCCTCGTCACGGGCTTTTTCAGCAAATAAATTAATCAAAGTTTTATCCGGATGATCTGACTTCAGAAGTTATGTTTCTGGAGATTCTACCCAATCTTTTAGATATCCAGGAAGTATCTTCTTCATGAGAGTACACGCATGGCTCTTTAACTAGAGATATTCAACTGAAAAATCATTGCTTGGCCGCTTTTAAGGAGTCTAGAGGTACTGTAGATGAAAAATTTTAGCAGCTACAGATAGGATGATTAAATCGCATATAAGCCATGAGCGGCTTGATTTGTCACTAGCTAAATACACGTCATACATTGCAGAATCCTGTGGCAGTATTGATGAATTCAGATTCCTACAAGCAAGAATGACAATTTATCACCTATTTACATAATTCTTAGGTTCCAAAAATATAAGGGACTCCTAAAGCAATAGATGACTCGCAACTTCTCTAATCGAGCTTTGACAAAAATACTAAAAAAACTCGTGTAGAGTGTCGCTAACCCTAAAAGAGCTGGCTGATTCTAATCGATCGTGCTTTATAGCCAAAAATTAACTTGGTTGTGGCGGTATTAAGAACAGGTCACGAGCTATAAACCTTATGATGATAACTACGCTGGTGTTGTTGCCTTGCGCCCCAAGACAAACGCATCTTATCTGTGAAATACCTACTCGACAAGGGGTTCAAGCATTTAGGCTTAAGGCTGAGCAACTGATAAAATTCCTACGGGGAGAGACATCCAGCATTTTAGATGCGTTTTCCCTGCCTTATGCACCTTTATTACCCAATTTTTGAAAATAAGGATTTTTATTGAGTTAAAACGGGTGCGGAGGGACTCGAACCCCCGACAAACTGCTTAGAAGGCAGCTACTCTATCCACCTGAGTTACGCACCCACATGAAAATGGATCGCCAAACTTGGCTCTGTCGTAGATTGTATCTGTGCCGAGTGCTGCAAAGCAACCCAGAAAGCCAAAGCTTTCCAAATATATCGCTCAAGCAGCTTTAAGCTCAATGTAAACTAGAAACCAACATACCCAGACGTTTGGATACGATAGTGTATTAGTCAAGGCGATAGGCGCTACGCGGACGCACTCGCGGCGTTGTCCGATTTTATCCCAGCACCAGGGCTGGATCGCGCCCTTATATAGTTTCGTGGCGATCGCTTTTTAGCCGCACCACGCCCCCGGCCAAGTCAGGAGTCATTTGCCAGTGTCATGTTTATTCTGAAACGGCAGGATGTTGAAATTTCTAGCATTCAGCACCCCAAGCGGGAGCAACAGATCCCGATTCTCACTTATCAGGGGCAAACCTTTCGCTTGATCAGTGTATTTGCAGCTAATCAAGCAGAAGAAGCCAGAGCCTTTTGGCGAGACCTTACCGATAACCGTGGCAAAGCCTGCGTTTTGCTGGAAGAGCCAGATCGGTATAGCGTCTGGGGCAAAATTCGTCTAGATCAGCTGGCTGCGGAGGCTAGTAGTGACGTCAAAATTGTCCCTCTCGCCCAAGCTTGCCTTTTGTTGCTCCAGGCGGTTTACATAGACGTTGAAGACCTATTAGGAAACAGACAAGCCGGATTATTTCAAAAAGACCTTAGCGATGTCTTCCGTCAGTGGCACTTTCCCAGTGCGGATGGGCCGGAAGCTGTGAAAAACTTGCTAACAATGGACCCTTTGAGTAGCCTCCAAATTCCCCCTTGGGAGGAACATCATCTGATCACCTTGTTACAAGAACTGCATCGCTTGGGTAAGGAATATTTCGGCAATACCCACTTTGCCCAAGGAGTAAAGGATACATTACAAGATATGCAACCAGGAGAGCGGTCTCAGTTCCTGGAGTGGCTAAATCAATCTCCCCTAGGTAAGCTGTGGCGCTAATCTAAAAAATGTTTGGGAAATATGCCAAAGCTTGCATTAAGATGAGACACTTGCGCTTCTTAAAGGAGATTTGTTAGCAGATTATTAATTGAATTGCATTTGCGATTAAACCTTGCGTGCATCCTTGTTTTGAAAAACTATGAGCAGTTCTTTAGAAAAGTCATCGGAAAAAGTATCCGGTTTACAATCCCTTCTGAGCGTACAGACAGTAATCGTTGCGGGAATAATCTGGGGTGTGCTAGCGCTACTGTATTTTCTGCTGTTTAGCATTTCTGCGCCCGGAGAGGAGCGTCCGCTTTGGTACTCGATTGGAACTTACATTTTTGAAGAGGTAGCTTACCTAGGCGCAGCAGTGCTGTGTTTTAGAAACTGGCGCAGTCCCCAGATTGTTAGCGGACGTAACGTCTGGCTGGGATTTGGACTGGGGATGTTGTGCTATTTTATCGGGAACCTGTTGTTTTGCTACTGGGAACTGGTTTTACACCAAGAACCCATTGTGTCACCTGGGGATTTGTTTTTTGTCCCTGCCTATTTATTTCTTGCCTGGGGAATGATTTTAGCTGTCATCTCACGGCGACTGAATCTAGAAGTTTGGCAGTGGGTAACCGTTGCAGCGATCGCAGTTGCCGGAATTGCCTTGGCAGTCTGGTTACAGGTTGCCTCCCCGAATAATGCATCCTCCGCAACCCCACCTTTACCCGTAGGAACAACACAGGGAACAACACAGATAGCGAAGGCGACTTCACCCAAGAAAGCGATCGCTGCCACTAAAGCACCAGCCGTCAATAAAACCGCTACTGTGGTGAAAACAGCACAAGCAAAACCCTCTGCTCCTACTGGAGAAAATCAGGCTCCAGCCTGGGTTCTATCAGTAGAAAAATTTCTAGAGCCATTAGGGACCTTTTTGAACATTTTTTACGTTGTTAGCGATATCTTTCTGTTGATCGTTGCCTCGACCGTATTGCTAGCCTTTTGGGGGGGTCGTTTTTCTCAGTCTTGGCGGATGATTGCTGGGGCAGCTTTTTCATACTACGTTGCTGATATGTGGCTGAAATACGCCGATAAGTTCATTGGTGATGATTATCAAAGCGGAGGACTATTGGAAGTATTTTGGGTCTTCAGCGGCGTCCTGTTTGCCATTGGCGCTGTCCTGGAATTTGATACATCCAGTCGTTCCCGTCGTAGCGGACGCAAACGTGCTTAGGAAGTAGCATGAGTGTGAGAAAACTCTCCGAATTAGATAAGCGCGACATCCTCAACCTGTATCGACAGCCAGGAGAGACAACCTCAACCCTGGCTAGTCGTTATGATGTCAGTAATTCAACGATTAGCCGTCTTTTAAAAAGTCGTCTATCAGAGCCAGAATATGAAGCCCTAATCCAGCAAAAGCGAACCAATCGCTCCCATTCAATTTCCGAACCTGCCACTGAAGCTGACGACGAGCCAGTAGAAACATCGCTGACCGCATCGGTAAAGAGCGAAGAATCCTTTCCCCACACTCAAGAATCTTTTGCAGATAGTGATAGTGAGGAATCATTAGAGGCAAGCCCTACCGCCCCACGGAGGCGTCGCAGGCGCTCCTCAGTCTCTACAGAGGAAGAGAGGGCACAAGAGCAAGAAAACATTCCTTCCGAAATTTTCCCCGGGATCGATTCTTCTCTGCCACTTTTTCAGCTGGCTGTGGATGCCGCACCAAGTAACAACCCCGATCTACTTGATAACAATTACAGTGCAGAAGCCAGTGTCATAGAAGAGATGCTGGGGGAAGACCTGACGGATTTAGAAGACGACGAGGACGAGGACGACGAGGATGACGACGACGACGATTTAGAAGACCTCCAAGACGAAGACGACTGGGATGATACGCCAACTCTAGAAAGTCCGATTCCAGCAGGAACCTTTAAGCGACAAAACCGTGCTAGCGTTCAAGTTTTACCGCTGTCTAACGCGGTGCTTCCTAAAACCTGCTACTTAGTTGTAGACCGAGCAGCAGAATTAATCGCTAGACCCCTGCGAGAGTTCAGCGATCTCGGACAAATTCCTGCCCAAGAAGTTCAACAGAGAACACTGCCAGTTTTCGATAACCATCGGGTAGCTCGTAGGTTCTCGAACCGCACCCAACGAGTGATTAAAGTTCCAGATGGCAGGATGCTTCAGAAAACTTGTTCGCAACTGCAAGCTAAGGGAATTACTCGCTTGCTGATTGATGGTCAAGTTTATTCGTTATAAGAGGCAGTGGTGAAACGCCGTCAAGTTCTCAAACAGCTGCTACAAACATCCGGCGGGCTGATTGCGGCTAGCTTGCTCCCAGGCTGCCAGTTAACAGGGTCCGTAGAGCCGCTGTTTTTGCTTGACCTGCTCAAGCCAGACTCAAAACTGCCAGAACACCTGCTCACGCCATTGAGCGAATTTTATGTGCAATCTTATGCGTTGCCGCCTAGAATTAACCTTGACAACTGGCGGTTAAAGGTTACGGGTGCTGTTGCCCGGCCGCTGACGCTGACCTTTCAGGACATCATGGCAGCGCCGCAGGAAAATTTCTATTTGACAATGGAATGCATCGGCAATCCCACTGGCGGCAATCTGATTGGAAACGCTCAGTGGACGGGTACCCCTTTGCTACCTTTTCTAGGGCAAGCTGGTGTTAAATCAGAGGCGATAGAATTTAGGCTGCACGGAGCTGATTCCTACGAAACAACATTGCCAGTTGCAGAAGTCATGAGACAAGAAGTGCGACTGGTTCACCAGATGAATGGCGAAGCTCTCAATCAGTCGCATGGCTACCCTTTACGCATCATTATTCCTGGTCACTTTGGTCAGAAGCAACCCAAATGGCTAGTTGAGATTGAAGCTGTCAGCAGCCAGAAGCGAGGTTTTTGGGAACGTCAGGGCTGGTCTAATACCGCAGAAATTCCTACTCATGGGCTGATGCGCCAAGTGCAAAACACTCGCGTTTGGAACAGGCAGCATCGGGTGCATTTAGGGCGCACGGGTGAAACAGGTTGGGAAAGCGGCATTTTGATGGCTGGTGTTGCCTTGGACAAATCTAGTCCGATTACAGCCATTGAGGTAAGTACCAACGATGGTAAGACTTGGCAGAATGGCGAGCAGAATCAACCGCCATCTCCCCATGAGTGGACGCTCTGGCGTTATTTGTGGATGCCCCAACAGCCGGGAAATTATACTTTACTTGTTCGCGCAACGTCTTTACGCCAACAGCAGCAACTGAAAGATGATAATCGGATGGATGGTAGTAGTGGCGTTCTGCGAATTCAAGTAAATTTGCAAGCCTAAACGCTAGCCCTTCAGCGATTTAAGACAATTGAGAAATCAGTAACAAACGCGAAGTCTTGTGTCTTTGTTTAAAATAGGTTTTGAGAAACGGATGCTTGTGTAGGATGTATGGCAGTCTTCCCATACACCCAAGCAGAGTAATCTCTGTCATGGATGAATAGACCTCTTGCGTGAATCAGGCAGATTGGGAACGGAGCAGTTCAATATTAACGATCGCGGCAATGAGGTTGAAACGGAATCCAAATCGCCGACGACGATTGCGGTATTGTTCT
>NZ_JAMPKB010000024.1:0-81107 GCF_039961925.1 Trichocoleus sp. DQ-U1
GCCTAAATGTCCCTGCACCGCATTGACAAACAGTTCCAGCGCTTGCGATCGCGGATCGAAAGTCAGCCCTTCGCCATGCAAAACTGCCTGAACCCAGGCAGCGACAACATCGTCCGATAAGGGAGCCAACTGCATGGTTTCCAAGCTGTTGCCTGGTTCATCAGGATGAAGACTAGTTTCTGCGATCGTGGCGATTAATACATAACTCACCTGAGTCTGACGCTGAATCTCGTTCCTCAAAAACGTTTCCCACATTCCATTGCGATCCCAAGAGCGAATGTGGGGGAAGCTTTCCAAAATCAGCACCACCCGTTTCCCCGAAGACTCCGCTAACTGTTGCAGAAGATAAAGTAATGCTTCAAATGCTTGCCAAAGCTGCTCTTTAGTCTCTGCGCGAACGGGTTTCAGTCGCTGCCTGCCACTTGCTTCATCTTTCAGGACAAATAATTCAGATGCCTTGCGTTCAATCCACTCTCTGATGAAAGCTTGAGCATTTGCACTTTGAAACGTCTGATCTATACTCTCGCACAGCAATTGCACGAAGCGCTGACCATCAGTAACCCGGATGCAGTCAACCTCCACGATTTTAATTCCAACTTCCTGAGCTGCGCGCCGTACCAGAGTCCGCCGTCCGCTTCCCGGCACTCCAGTAATTAGCAGGTCGCCATCACGCGCTAAAACCTGCGTAATTCGCTGGAATTGCCCTTGCCGCCCAACTAATTGAAACGGTGCTGATAAATCCACAAGATTCACGGCTTTAGCGTCCCGCTCCCAAGTGTAGAAACCTTCTGGCAGCACGCCTTGACTCGTTGGCAAGCCGCCACCTGTATCGGTGGACGAGCCAGGGCTGAGGTTAAGCATTGATTTGCCAATCGATTCTGTCATACCGCTATTGCTGCGTGTTTTATCCTACCCGATCGCAAGCTCAAACCAACAAGTTAGTGTGGCATGAGTCTATAGTTTACCCTGGCACTTTTCAATAGTGTTAATACTTTCCGGCACTATTAAAAAGTGCTATATATTTTTTAGCACCATTTAACAGGCATTTACTCATAGGCAATTCCCGTGTTAGAAGCATTCGTCTTCGCAACAATATTCTGCGGATTTCTCGGCATCATCCTTAAAAAGAACCTGGTGATGAAGATCATCTCTATGGATGTCATGAGCACAGGCGTTATCGCCTATTACGTGCTGATTGCATCGCGAGATGGCTTATTCACACCCATTATTTCAGACGCGGCAAAAGGGGCTTACGCCGATCCCGTCCCCCAGGCAGTCATCTTGACAGGGATTGTGATTGGCTTTTCGATTCAGTGCTTAATGCTGGTCGGTGTCATGAAGTTGGCACGGGATAATCCCACCCTGGAAACCAACGAGATCGAGAAGAGCAATACCCCATGACTACCATTACCCTTGCATGGATCGCACTACCGTTTTTCTTGGGGTTCACCATTTATCTGCTCCCCAAACTTGACAAAACCCTCGCATTGTTCACGGCATTTGCTTCGGCTGCATATGCGTTGCAGCTATTTGTCGAACAGTCGCCACTGAAACTAGAGTTACTCGATCATTTCAGCGTCACATTAATAGTCGATCAGTTAAGCGGCTACTTTATCTTGACCAATGCGCTGGTAACAGCCGCAGTCATTCTCTACTGTTGGCACAGCGATAAGACGACTTTCTTTTATGCACAAGCCATCATTTTGCATGGCAGCCTCAATGCCGCGTTCGCCTGTGCAGACTTTATCAGTTTATACGTGGCGTTAGAGGTGAGCGGGATTGCCGCGTTTCTCTTGATTACCTATACTCGCACCGATCGCTCGATTTGGGTTGGCTTGCGCTATCTGTTTATCAGCAACACGGCAATGCTGTTTTATCTGGTGGGTGCGGTGCTTGCCTATCAGACCAATCATTCGTTTAGTTTTGCAAGTTTGCGCGGGGCACCTCCAGAGGCGCTAGCCCTTGTATTTCTGGGACTCTTGGTTAAGGGGGGAATCTTTGTATCGGGATTGTGGCTACCGTTGACCCACTCTGAATCGGAGACACCAGTATCGGCGTTGCTGTCGGGAGTTGTGGTCAAAGCTGGAGTCTATCCGCTAGTGCGTTGTGCGCTAATGGTGGATGAACTCGATCCACTCATCCGGATTTTCGGAGTTGGGACAGCCCTGCTAGGCGTGTTCTATGCTGTCTTTGAAAAGGATGCCAAGCGGATGCTGGCGTTTCATACGGTTTCGCAGTTAGGCTTTATCCTCGCTGCGCCAGTCGTAGGTGGCTTTTATGCACTGACTCACGGACTGGTCAAATCGGCACTCTTCCTGATTGCGGGCGCTTTACCGAGCCGCAACTTCAAGGAACTGCAACACAAGCCGATCAATACAACGGTCTGGATTGCTCTGGTTATCGCCAGCTTCTCGATCTCAGGCTTTCCCTTGTTGTCTGGCTTTGGGGCGAAGGTGTTGACGACGAAAAATTTACTGCCCTGGCAAGCGATCGCCATGAATGTTGCGGCGTTGGGAACAGCCATCTCGTTTGCCAAATTCATATTCTTGCCGCATAAACCGGACGGCGAGGAGGCAGTAAAGCCCGGTTTCTGGCTAGCAGTGAGCCTGCTGCTCGGCGGCTTGTTTGCGGCAAACGTTGTCTATTACGAGGCGTATAGCCTTGAGAATATCGTGAAACCACTGGCAACTATCGGCATTGGTTGGTTGGCATATCTTTTGATTTTTAAACGATCCGTACTCAAGCTGCCCCGTGTTATGGAGCAATTTGAGCATCTGATCGGTGGGATGAGTCTAATGTTAATCCTGCTCTTTTGGATGGTGATGGCATGATTGGGTATCTGAATCTGATATTGCGACTGGCCATCTGGTTTTTGCTCACCGCCAATCTGAGTGTGGCAAATATCATCATCGGCATCAGCATCGCACTTCTATTACCGGGGCGTCCCAAAGCCCCAGGCGCATTAAAGGACTGGCTACGGGCGCTGTGGGAAACCCTCGTGGCAATTCCGCAGGCATATAAGGAAGCCTTTGAAATGATCCTCCGTCCCCATAATTACGAAGAGGTGACGATGGAACAAGTCAAACCCGGACGGACACCTGGACTCATCTTCCTGGATATATTTCTGATCACCTTTACGCCCACAAGCATTGTCTTGAAGTACCACGAGAATGGCTGGTACGAAGTCCACTGGGTACGACGGAGGAGAAAGGCATGAACTTGGCACTGAACTTGGCACTGGTTGCAATGATTCTGGCTCTGCTCATACCCATGTACGAGGCTTGGCAGGATGAGGATATCTGGCAGAAGATGTTGGCATTTGCCAGTGTCGCCACCAAGGCATCAATCATACTCCTGGTGGTATCGGTCTTACGGGATGATTGGATGCTCGGTGTTGTAGGAGTCATCATCCTGAGTGTGGGTAATGCCGGATTAATGTTGTTGGCACAAATTCTTAAACGCCTGAATGAAGTATGATCACCGCACTTAGTTACGCCTGCATCGGTATAGGAATTTTCTTCTGGTTTTGGGGAACCTTTCCCTTAATCGGCGATCGCTCGGTATTATTCAAGCTGCATACTCTTTCGGTTGCAGATACGCTCGGCTCGATGCTGATCATGGTCGGACTGCTGCTTCCGAAAGTACCTAGCGAATGGCCGTTGCTCATCCTTGGCATTATCACCTTAGCAATCTGGAATACAGTGCTGGGGTATGTGTTGGCATACGGTGCCAGTAGTGGAGGGAATCAATCATGAATGATAGCTATATCTATGTCATAACCGCCCTGCTGCCGTTGTCCTCGCTCATGCTGTTACTTCAGACCAATCCTTACCATGCCCTGGTAATTCAGGGAATATCGGGAGCGGTGGCGACATTGGTATTTGCGGTTTTGGGGGCAGCGGATGTGGCTTTGACGCAAGCCTTGATGGGGACTCTGCTTGCGATTACTCTCTATGCGATCGCAGTGCGTTCATCCCTGGTGATGCGTCTTGGTGTACTCGAAGACGGGGCGATCAAGACAGATGACGAGTCCCATTTAGGGCAACTGATGGATGACTTACGAACAATTTTCGGCAAACACTATATGCGTCTTGAGGTAATCCCGTACACGAATACGCAGGCTTTGCACCGGGCGCTGATGGACAAAGAAGTTCATGCCGCCTGTGCCAGACGAGACTACGATAATCAAGACCTTGTAGCGAGTGAGGACGAACAGCAACCCTATCACACCACAACTAGGGTTCGACGCCTCTATGACATCATGCGAACCGAACTTTCGTCACCAGCGACAAGCCTAACCTATGTAAATGCACCAGACTCAGGGGAGGAACATAAATGAAATGGGTTTACATTGCAGCGGCGATCGCGCTGTTCGTCAAATTCCTGGTTATGCCCAATCCGGCACCGGACTTATCGCTCTCGATCGTCCAAACGCTTGTACAAGAAAGTGGAGTACCTAATGCAGTTACGGCTGTCATTCTCAGGAATCGGCTGTATGACACGATCTTTGAAGTGGTGGTATTTACGATCGCGGTAATGGGTGCCCACTATTTGCTGGCGAATGAACGACCATTCTGCGCGATCTATCAGTTCACCGATCAACCCTCGATTATTATGGCGCGTCTGGGAGCAACCATTGCCGCGTTAGTGGGTATCGAACTGGCGATTCGGGGGCATCTGAGTCCCGGCGGTGGTTTTGCGGCTGGAGTGGCGGGTGGAACGGCGATCGGTCTTGTTGCGATTACCTCATCAACGGAGTGGATGCAGGAAATCTACAAGCGCTGGCACGCTGCGACATGGGAGAAGGTTTCCGTTCTTATTTTCATTGTCCTGTCGGTTATCACTCTAGCCGGATTAGAATTACCGCACGGAGAGTTGGGCGCACTTTTCAGCGGCGGGGTTATCCCCCTGCTCAATATTCTGGTTGCCGTAAAAGTTGCGTTGGGTTCTTGGGCGGCTGTTTTGGTTTTTATTCATTATCGGGGATTGTTGTAAGAGATTATGCAGCTACTTAAAGAGTGGAACAATCCAAGCAGCAGTTAGGCTCATCAACACGAGAATCTCTAAAACTTTGAGAGGAAAGGACAGTTTCAACCACTCTTTAGCAAAAGTCGGTTGCCAACCAGACCACCATTGAAGAATATTTTCTCGCCACAAAGTGGGACTATCTTTAGGGCGGAACTGGTAACTTAATATTGACAAGAGAAGGGGAATTCCTCCTACCTTGGCACTCATTAAGAGATGCAAGGCGATACAGACAACCATCACTACCCATGAAATGAGGTGAGCATAATACCAACCATGATTAAGCTCTCCCCTTGGCAACCAATTTTCATCCATCATCTTGCCAGAGAAAACGGCAAAAGTCAGTGCCAAGATAGCAAGGGTGTTAATAACTCGATGCAGCGTGTACCACCATACAGGTTTACCCAACTGTCCAAGTTTTGCCACAAAATCCTGCTGGATAAGTCTTTTGTGTCCACGATGGAAAGCATATAGAGCAAATAGAGGAAATACAAGTAAGGCATATAGCCCAAACGTGCCATGAATTCCTTCTATTTCCTTTAACTCAGGCAAGGGAATTCTTCCCCATCGCCCGTCGTAGACATCGTATGTCCAATATGCGGTCAAAATCGCGGCAATTACGAAAAGACCAGTAAAGCCATGCAGAATACGAAGAAGAAGAGGTTGGTATGGCCCAGAGAGTTTTGCAGGCATATTCAGAAAGTTACTGAAATCTTTCCTACATCTTCCACTAATTAAATTGTCTCACCCTGCGATCGCCCTAGGTAAAAAGGCATAACCTATGAATTTAGATAGCGGTTGACAGATGCTTGGCAGAGTGTTACTAGCGCAATCGCGATAGTGGCAATCGCCTATTCTCAGCGATAAGCGATGGGTTGCTTGCTCTAATCTATGGAAAGGCTAAGAAATTTCAATGAAAAATCGACTGTTTTATTGATTAGAAAGCGAGTATTCGTATTTACACTAGCGTATAGTAAAAAACATTAAAGAATTTAATCAGCTAAAAGTTTTGAGTCTCTGAGGACATGCAGGCAGATATTTATTTAAATCTGCTCGGTTCTACTATTGCTGATTCCATTAAAAAGGCAAAATTTTTGTCTTGCGATCGCTCAATCGTTCAAATCCAGGACTGTCCTACTATTCTGTCTGTCACTGTTCCATGTCAATTACCAATCGTATTAGTTTTAACAATGTGCGAGGCGATATCTTCGGAGGTGTCACGGCTGCCATTGTATCGTTACCCCTTGCCCTAGCTTTCGGGGTTGCCTCCGGGGTCGGACCAATCGGTGGTCTGTATGGTGCTGTTTTCGTCGGCTTCTTTGCGGCGTTATTTGGCGGTACTCCCACGCTAATTTCTGAACCAACTGGACCGATGACCGTGGTGATGACTGCGATTGTGGCAGGACTCACAGCCAGCAATCCAGACAATGGTTTGGCGATGGCATTTACCGTTTAGTTCGTTCTCTCTTTAACTCTTTAAAGTTTCTTTAGTTCATTTATTGCAATACTCCTCATCCGAGGAGGCATAAGGAGGTATTCGTGGATTTTTTGTCCTTGTTTTTAATGGACTTCGTTAAGCAGTTGCAGTCCCCAACACTTGGGTTTTTGATTGGTGGTATGGTCATTGCCGCCCTTGGTAGCGAATTGGTAATTCCAGAGGCGATTAATCAGATCATCGTCTTTATGCTGCTCATGAAAATCGGTCTGACCGGTGGTCAGGCGATCCGCAATTCTAACCTAACGGAGATGGTGTTACCTGCAGCGTTTGCTGTAGCAGTAGGGATTCTTGTTGTATTCATCGCACGCTATACGTTAGCCAAGCTGCCGAAGGTCAACACCGTGGATGCGATTGCGACCGGGGGATTGTTTGGTGCTGTGAGTGGCTCTACCATGGCTGCCGCCCTGACGCTACTGGAAGAACAAAAAATGCCATACGAGGCATGGGCTGCCGCACTCTATCCCTTCATGGATATCCCAGCGCTCGTAACGGCGATTGTGGTGGCCAACATTTATCTCAACCACAAGAAGAAGCGTAGGGCAGCAGACGAGTCTCTCAGCAAGCAGGAGTCTCTCAGCAAGCAGCCCGTTGCAGCAGGCGATTATCCCAATCAGGAAGATTATCCCAGCAGCCGACAAGAGTATCTCAGAAAGCAGCAGTCTGCGAATAATCGGGTCAAAATATGGCCGATCGTGAAGGAAAGCCTCCAGGGTCCTGCCCTATCGGCAATGTTGCTCGGCATTGCTCTTGGCCTGTTCACCCAGCCGGAAAGTGTCTATAAAAGCTTCTACGACCCCCTCTTCCGCGGCTTGCTTTCGATCTTGATGCTGGTCATGGGTATGGAGGCTTGGTCAAGACTTGGCGAACTGCGCAAGGTAGCCCAGTGGTACGTCGTGTATAGCGTTGTGGCACCGCTGGTGCATGGGTTCATCGCCTTCGGTCTCGGCATGATTGCCCACTACGCCACGGGATTCAGCCTGGGCGGTGTTGTGATCCTGGCCGTCATCGCCGCCTCCAGTTCAGACATCTCAGGTCCGCCCACGTTGCGAGCCGGGATTCCGTCGGCCAATCCCTCCGCCTACATCGGCGCATCCACAGCCATCGGTACACCCATTGCGATTGGCTTGGCAATACCGCTCTTCCTCGGACTCGCCCAGGCGATAGGCGGGATAGGCGGCAGCTAATCCCAGACGGGTCGCGGTCTGTCGGCCCTCCCTTGACCCGGCAGACCAAGCGACTCAATATATAAGATCAATTACGGTAAGGAGGTAACCAACATGGCAAAGCCAGCCAAAAAGCTCGTCATCGTCACGGAAAAGATTCTGCTGAAAAAGATCGCCAATATCATCGAAGAAGCCGGGGCAACCGGTTATACGGTTCTAGAAACTGGCGGTAAAGGCAGTCGCAACGTGCGCTCGACGGGACAACCCAGCGTTTCTGACACCAATGCGAATATAAAATTCGAGGTGCTCACCCCGGATCGGGATATGGCCGAGAATATTGCGGATCAGGTCGCAATAAAGTTTTTCCTCGATTTTGCGGGCATGATCTATATCTGTGACGCGGAGGTACTGTACGGGCACAGTTTCTGTGGACCAGACGGCTGTTGAATCGAGACGACGTAGACACAAAAAGCCGGGTCATGACCCCGGCGTTTTGGGCGCTGCCAGACTGACTGAACCGATTCCGATGGCAGTGTTAGCGGGGATTGCTCTGAAGGTAGGGATAGATATTCTCGACTGGAGCTTCTTGAAGCGATCGCACGATCGCACAAAGTATCCCTCAAGGGTTCCCCGATCGTGTATGGGGTGTTGCTCTTGACGGTGTTTGTGGATCTAATCGTGGCAGTGGGTGTGGGTGTGGGTGTGTTTATTGCCAATATCCTCACCATTGAACGGTTGAGCAATTTGCAATCCAAGGAAGTCAAGTTGATTACCGATACAGATGATGACGTTCGGTTGAGCGATGAGCAGAAGCAACTGCTGGATAAAGGCAACGGGCGCGTCTTGCTGTTTTACCTGAGTGGCCCAATGATTTTTGGCTTGTCGAAAGCGATCGCACGCGAACACAATGCCATGAAGGAAGCCGATGCGTTGGTGATGGATCTCAGCGATGTACCCATACTGGGGGTAACAGCTTCACTGGCGATCGAAAATGCGATTCGCGATGCCCACGATAAGGGGTTAGAAGTCTATATCGTCGGTGCCAGTGAGAAAATTCAGCACCGCTTGCAAAAGTTAGGACTGTTTGATCTGGTGAACCCAGCGCATATCTTAAGCGATCGCACTGAAGCCCTGCGTCAAGCGGTTGATCTGGTTTACCGCAAAGAGATAGTTGCCTAATTCACCTGTTTGGAGGTTTGATGAATCGAGGCGATCTAATGCGTCAGAAAACTAGCTGGCAATCAATTGCCTCCCATTCAAATAAGGTTTGATTCATTTTTACCACCAAAACCTAACCCATGTTTTTGAACCATACAATGACAGCTTTAAGTTCTGGGATGGCATCTCTGATTGCTCCCATGCCCTTGTTAGCAACGGTAGAGGCAGAAAATTCACCGATTGTTCTGGCTGGAGTTCTGCTGAGTTTAGTCGTGATTTATATCGCCAGTAAACTCGGCGCGGAAGCGGCTAAACGATTTGATTTTCCACCCGTTCTGGGTGAACTGGTGGCAGGGGTGGTTGTCGGGGTATCTGCTTTACACCTGATCATCTTTCCCGAAAGTGGACTGTCAGCCTCAGATTCAGCGGTGATGACCGTGCTGCAATGGATTAATCATCTGTCTCCCGCAGCCCTCACGAGCGTATATGAGTCCCAGAGTGAAGTCATTTCAGTGCTGGCTGAATTGGGCGTGATTATTCTGCTATTTGAAATTGGTCTGGAATCGGATCTCAAACAACTCAAAGAAGTGGGTTCTCAAGCTGCGATAGTCGCCTGCGTGGGGGTGGCAGTTCCGTTTGCCGCTGGTACCGCTGGCTTGATGATGTTCTTTCACACACCTGCAATTCCAGCAATTTTTGCAGGCGCTGCTTTGACGGCAACCAGCATCGGAATTACGTCCAAAGTGTTGTCTGAGTTAGGACAGCTTAAATCCAAAGAAGGTCAAATCATTGTTGGTGCGGCGGTGATTGATGATGTCCTGGGAATCATTGTCTTGGCTGTTGTCGCCAGTTTAGCCAAAACGGGTGAGATTGATGTTGCTAATGTCATCTACCTGATTGTGAGTGCAACAGCGTTTCTGCTCGGTTCCATTTTGTTGGGCGGCATCTTTAACCAAACCTTCAATGCGATTGTGGAGAAATTCAAAACCCGTGGCAATGTGGTTATGCCAGCATTTATCTTTGCCTTTTTCATGGCATTTCTGGGCAGCGCGATTCATCTAGAAGCGATTTTGGGTGCTTTTGCCGCTGGCTTGGTTCTGGATGAAACTGATGCCCGTAATGAGTTAGATGAACTAGTAAAACCGATCGCCGATCTACTGGTACCCATCTTCTTTGTGACGGTGGGAGCGCGAGCCGATCTAGGCGTGTTGAATCCGACGGTGCCTGAGAATCGTGCCGGAATTTTGATTGCCGCATTTTTGATGGTAGTTGCCATTCTCGGCAAGGTAGTGACGGGTTGGGCGGTGTTTGGTCAGCCCGGAATTAATCGACTCGCGATCGGAGTTGGCATGATTCCACGGGGTGAAGTCGGGCTAGTGTTTGCCGGAATCGGTTCTGCGAGTGGGGTTCTGGATAAGCCGTTAGAGGTATCCATTATTATCATGGTGATTCTGACCACATTTCTGGCTCCACCGTTTCTGCGGATCGCCTTTGGTGAGCCAGTCGAACCCCCAAGCAAGGGCGAACCTGCCAGTGAGCAATCAATTTTGGTGAGTGAATCTCAGCCTACGCCGTGAGGACGCTGGGGGCGATCGCTGTACCATGAACGCCACAGATCGCGATCGCCCCACTACCAACCTCTCGCCTATTTCCTTACCCGTAATGTCACAGTTAATCAGCTAAATCGGGAAACACTTCGCGGACGGCAGGATGAACCAGGCGGTGATTCTGTACATTGATGCCCCTTGCTAAAGCCGGGTCGAGTTCTAGAGCTTTCATCCCCTGGTTCGCCAGCTTCAGGACGTAGGGTAAAGTGCTGTTGTTCAGTCCCTGAGTTGCTGTCCAGGGAACGGCTCCCGGCATATTCGGGACGCCGTAGTGGACGACGCCTTCCTCGATGTAGATAGGATTGGTGTGGGTCGTTGGTCGCACGGTCTCGACACAACCGCCTTGATCGACTGCCACATCGACAATTACCGAACCGGGATGCATTTTTTGTACCAACTTCCGAGGGACTAAGATAGGGGCGCGACGCCCTGGAACTAAAACCGCCCCAACAAGTAAATCGGCTTCCGAAACGACCGCTTCTACTTGCAGGGAGTTACTGTAGAGCAGCTCAACTCTGGAGCCAAAGAGGGTTTCCAGATACGCCAACCGCTCGACATTCACATCCAAAATCTGGACGCGGGCACCCAGTCCTACCGCCATTCGAGCCGCTTCGGTGCCAACGACACCGCCGCCTAAAATCACCACGTTACCCGGTCTGACACCGGGAATACCGCCCAGAAGAATCCCCCGACCTCCTTGATGGCGCTCCAAAAACTGTGCCCCGAACTGTACGGAGAGGCGACCGGCGATAATGCTCATGGGGGTGAGCAGGGGCAATTTTCTATCGGGGAGTTCTACCGTTTCGTAAGCGATCGCGCTGACGCCACAATCAATCAGATGCTCGGTCAACCCCCGATCGGCTGCCAAGTGCAAATAAGTAAACAGCATCTGCCCTTTCTGGAGAAACTGGTACTCTGGCTTCAGTGGTTCTTTCACCTTAACCACCAGTTCTCGGTTCCAAGCATCCTTCGCTTCTAGGACAATTTTTGCCCCGGCAAGAATATAATCTTCATCAGAGAAGCCAGCACCATTACCAGCCGCGGATTCTACAAAAATCGCGTGACCGTTTTCACTGAGTACCCGGACGCTACTAGGACTTAACCCTACCCGAAATTCACGATCTTTGGTTTCCTTGGGAACGCCAATTTCCATTTATATACCTCAAATTGCTCGGCTATCTATTGAATTGACTATAGGTGCCACACCTGGTGACTTGTTGCATTGGGAGTTACCTCCCTGAAGGAGCGAGTGAGAAATTGGACTGACAACTTCTCAAGTAAAACGGTTTTTGGTTTGGGTAATTCGCGCATCGATCGGGAGGGGCAGCCGATCGGGAATGAGGTATCGAATGAGGTATCGATCGCTCCCCTCTCCCTTTACTCCTGAAGTCTCTTTATTCCTGAAACTCTCTCTCGCCCCTGATCCCCATCATTACTTATTTATTTAGGAGTCCCAAAAATTTTCGGATTACTTCACAAAAATGCTGCAACAATCAAGACGGCTACCTTATCCAAAGGATTTGGAAACACCAATATGACGATGCAAATTAGCGGACGGAATCAACTCAGGGGTAAAGTGACTGCGATTCAACTGGGTGATATCCTCGCCGAGGTGACAATTCAGGTGGGAGATAACTTAATTGATGCGGTGATTACTCGTCGTTCGGCAGAAAATCTGCAAATTTCAGTTGGCGATGAAGTGAGTGCCCTGATCAAGGCGACCGAAGTCATGGTGATCAAAGAGGTTGATTAGCAACTGTGTTTGCTTTGCTCTTGACTCAAGGCTTAGCACCTCTACAATAGAAGACAATCTATAACGAATTGTAAACCTCTGAAGGGGCAAGGATTGCCAAAGCCATGACACAACTTCAACCTACGACCACTCCTAAGCTGGAAGAACCCAAGTTAGGCTTCAATGATTACGCAGAGCGATTGAATGGTCGAGCCGCAATGATCGGCTTTTTGCTAATGGTGCTCATTGAATATGTCACGGGTCAAGGAGTGCTATCCTGGCTGGGCTTGCAATAAAAAAGCGCTCTTCTTTTGTCTAGTCCTTCGGAATCGGCAACCCGTACAGGCTTTCCTCGGTCTAGCACAACAAGTACAAGAATTTGTCTCAGGATACAGGATGTAGGGTTCTGCCCTTGCCGAAGGGTGGGATGAAGGATGAAGTTTAGAATCCAAAAATGATTCTGACTTCTGCCGCCTGACTCCTGACTCCTGAATGAGATAACCTGAAATTAGATTAAAGAATAACGGAATAGAGCAAGTCGTGATGAATGCTTTGTGGCCTAGATTTTTAAAGTCAGCCTATCGTAAAGAGCCAATTTCCAGCTTTGTGGTAATCGTTGGTACTGTAGATGCAGTGATTGGCGGCGTAGATGAAAGCTGGGGTTTGTTTAGTTTCGGAGTGTTGACAGTAGGGGCAGCGATCGCTCTGCGTTGGTGGCAAACCCAGGGTAAAGAAGTCGAACCAATCCCCCAAACGGCAAAACACTTTCTTCCCCCCCCAACCTCTCGTCCTGTCCTGCCCATGCTGAGTAACTCCAAACACCATCCAAAACCGTAACCCTTTGGGTGGGAGCTTCCGAAAACCATGATTGGCACTTCTGTTTCAATTGAATGGCTTAAAATCGGTGAAGTTGCCGCTCGGAGTGGTCTGCCTGTCAAAACCATTCGCTATTACGAAGATATTGGTCTGTTAGCACCGACGGTGAAGCGGACACCTTCCGGCTATCGTCTTTTTAATCGTGAGATTGTTAATCGGCTGGCATTCATCAAGCGATCGCAAGCACTCGGACTCACTCTCAGCGAGATTCAAGAAATTTTAACAGTTCACGATCGGGGGCAGTTACCCTGCGGTGCCTTGAAGCAGCTTCTGCACGCGAAAGTAGAGGCGATCGCAGAACAAATTGAATCGCTAGAAATCCTCAAGAGCGAGCTAGAAGGGTTAATCTCTGGTTGGCAAGACCGACCGCCCGCTCACCACATCGATCATACTATCTGCCCCAATATTCAATCAGCACCATGAAACCTCCGGCTCGGAAGGCAAAAGTCAAAAGGCATTTATACAAAGAAAAAATTCTGAGTTTTGCATTTTTACCTTTTAGCTTTTATTGTTTCGCCCTTGCCAGTCAGCCTCTCCCAGCCGCCGCCAAAACAATAATCCAGGAAGCTGAAGCTGTTCCGTCTGCCCCAGCCCAAAACCTGCCTCCTGAAGCTTGGAGAAACGTTCAACTCCTCCGCACCCTCAAGGGTCACAACGCGACAATTGATTCCTTGACCTTCACCCCTGATGGAAAATTTCTCATCAGCGGGGGGAGCGACAATGACGGCAGAATAAAATTTTGGTGGGTGAGAAGTTGGAAAGAAGTGGGTAGCCTCAGGGCGCATAGTCAGGCAGTGATGACCCTTGCGATGAGTCCTAATTCAGAAATTCTGGCGAGTTGCAGCAATGACTCCTCGCTGAATTTATGGAATTGGAAGACTGGAAAATATACCCGGACTTTTCTGGATCATACGAGTAATATTCTGTCAGCGGCGATTACCTCGGATAGTGAAATGCTGGTGACGGGTGCTTTGGATGGGATTCGAGTCTGGAATTTGAGAACGCAGCGCCCGATTTACAACCTGGTGCGTTTCGATAACCAAACTTATGCAGTTGCCCCAAATCCCAATGGGGAGATTCTAGCAAGCGGCGGCAAAGATACTGCGATTAAGGTCTGGGATCTCCAGAATGGAAGATTTCTTGACTCATTGTCGGGACATAGCGGTGCAATCAGTACTTTAGCGTTCACGCCGGATGGAAGTACGCTGATCAGTGGCAGCTACGATCGCACCATCAAAGTTTGGGATTTTAATAGCGGACGATTGCTTTACACCCTTTCAGGGCATACAGGTTGGATTCGGGCGATCGCGATCGCTCCTTCTGGACAAGTTATGGCTACCGCGAGTCAGGATGGAGTCCGCTTGTGGAACTTGAGAACGGGCGAACTGATTGCTTTGCTGGTCGGACATTCCGATTGGGTGAAATCGGTTGCCTTTAGTCCTGACGGGCGAACTCTGGCGAGTGGGGGGTTTGACAGAACCATTAAAATTTGGCAAGTCGGCTCTGTTCCCTAAACATTCATTAAGTGTGCGATCGCGGCAACTTTTAGTTCGGTTTATGGGAAAACTAAGTTCAGTTCCATCTGAGACGAAGGAAGTAAACCAAAGTGTTGACTCACAATCGCGACAAAGGAAAGAGCCTAAACGGATACGAGTGGGCAGAGGCGGGTTTCTTCAATCTCTCGCTGGATCTGCTTTGTATCGCCGGACTTGATGGCTACTTCAAGCACCTGAACCCTGCCTGGGAAAAAACTCTGGGTTTTACGAAGGAAGAACTCTTAAGCCAATCGTTTATGGAGTTGGTTCACCCGGAAGATTGGGAAGCAACCATCACCGAAGCGCAGAAGCTTGCTACAGGCGCGGAAACAATCTCTTTTGAGAACCGCTACCGATGCAAAGACGGCTCCTATAAATGGCTATTATGGACTTCTGCGGTCTCCACTGAAGAAGGTTTGCTGTATGCAGTGGCTCGTGACATTAGCGATCGCAAAGCGGCTGAAGAAAAACTCCTCAATTTAAGAGCTGTCTTGGAGAATGCCGTCGAAGGAATTTCCCGGCTAGACACTCAAGGGCGCTACGTTACCGTTAATAAAGCCTACGCCAATGCAGCGGGTTACGAACCTGAAGAAATGATTGGCATGGAATGGCAGCGAACGGTTCATCCGGAAGAGATCGACAAGCTGATCGCTGCTTACCACAAAATGTTGGTGGATGGCAAGGTAGAAGCTGAAACGAGAGGCATCCGTAAAGATGGCTCTATTTTTTATAAGCAAGTGGTGATGATCTGCGATTACGACCAAGAGCAGCGATTTATCGGTCATCACTGTTTTATGAAAGACATCACCGAACGTCACCGAACCGAACAAGAGCGATCGCAATTAGCTAATCACATCCAATTGCTGCTGCAATCGACCGGGGAAGGCATCTACGGCATAGATTTACAGGGACGTTGTACCTTCATCAACAAAGCGGCGGCTCAGATGCTGGGATACCAGCCGGATGAAGTGATGGGCAAGGATATGCACGAGTTAATCCATCACAGTCGCCCCGATGGCTCCTTCTATCCCAGTGTTGAGTCTCCGATTTTTTGTGCTGTTCGCAACAGGAACAGTTGCCGAATCGACAACGAAGTTCTATGGCGGCGGGATGGAGCTGCTTTTGCTGCCGAATATTCGGCTTATCCGATTTTTGAGGGAGAGGAAATCAAAGGGGCTGTTGTCACCTTCGTTGATATCAGCGATCGCAAGTTAGCAGAGTCAGCACTCAAACAGGCGAATGAAGCCCTCGAAATCCGAGTCGAGGAACGCACCGCCCAATTAAGGCATACCCTCCAGCAGCTAGAAGACGAAATAACTGAGCGCCAGCGGGCAGAGAAAGCTTTATACAAAGAAAGAGAATTCTTAAATGCATTGCTCAATAACTTGGCAGACGGCATTGTCGCTTGTGACGCCAATGGAGTTTTAACGCTATTTAATCGAGCGACACAAGAGTTTCATGGGTTGCCGGAACAAGCTCTTCCTGCCGAGCAATGGGCTGAACATTTCGATTTATATCTGCCTGATGGGAAAACACTGATGAAAACGGAAGATATTCCGTTGTTTAGAGCGTTTCGGGGAGAGACGGTTCGGGAAGTAGAAATGATCATCGCCCCGAAGCAAGGAAAAATCCGCACCTTACTAGCTAGCGGACAAGCGATCGTTGATGCTCAGGGAAAAAAACTAGGTGCAGTTGTGGCGATGCACGACATCACCGAGCGCAAGGAAGTAGAAGCGGCTTTACAACAGAGTGAGTTACGACTCAACAGTATTCTAAATTGCCTTAAAGATTTGGTGTGGTCTATTTCAGCCACCACCTATAAAACGCTGTTTATGAACCCAGTGGCTGAGAAGTTTTATGGGCGGTCTTACTCGGAGTTCTTCAACAACTCCAACCTCTGGCTGGAGGTTATTCATCCAGAAGATCGCGAACTCGCCCTTGCCTATAACCACAGGGTTATGCAAGAGGGCAATGGTGAACTGGAGTACCGAATTATCCGACCCGATGGCGAAGTGCGATGGGTTTACAGTCGAGCCTGGATGATTTATGACGAGTACGGTACTGCTACCCGCATGGATGGTCTGTCCACCGATATCACAGATCGCAAGCAAGCCGAGGCAGCTCTGAGCGAAAGCGAGTCGCGGCTCAACAGCATCCTAAATTCGCTGAAAGACGTGGTGTGGTCTGTTTCAGCCAGCACCTTTGAAGTGCTTTACCTCAACCCAGCGACCGAGAGTGTTTATCAACGCCCAAGACAAGATTTCTTTGACAACCCCCAAGTGTGGTTTGATAGCATTCACCCCGAAGATCGCGATCGCGCCTTTGAATACAACCGTCAGGTTATAGTCGAGGGCAGCGGTGACATAGAGTACCGAATTCTCCGACCCGATGGCGAAGTTCGTTGGGTTCGTGACAAGAGCCGGGTGATTTACGATGAAACCGGGAAAGCTATTCGTATAGATGGTTTATCTTCTGACATTACCGAGCGCAAACAGGCAGAAAAAGCTCAGGCAAGACTGACCGCAATCTTAGAAGCAACACCTGACTTCGTAGGCATCGCCAATGCAGAAGGACGCGCCTTATACGTCAACAAGGCCGGTCGCCAAATGATAGGAATTGGCGAGAATGAGGATATTACAACGATGTATATCCCCGATTTTATGGCAGCTTCAGTTATCGACGGGATTCTGAACGAAGGGTGGCAGGCTGTTGTCAGAGAAGGTATTTGGAGTGGCGAATCAGCGTTGCAGCACCGGGATGGCAGAGAGGTTCCTATCTCCCAGGTATGGATGAGCCATAAATTAGAAAATGGGGAGGTTGAATTTTTCTCTACGATCGCCCGCGATATCACTCCTGCTAAGCGGGCAGAGGAAGCCATCCGCCAAAGCGAAACTAGACTTGCAGAAGCTCAAAAAATTGCCCATATCGGCAGTTGGGAATTCGATCTGGCGACTGGAGAAATCGCTTGGTCGGAGGAACTATTCCGCGTGTGGGGTATGGAGCCGAACCAACCCGTACCGACTTACGAAGAGTTGGTGCAAAAAATTTATCCGGATGACCGGGAAGTTTTTGTAAAAGCAGTTGAGCTAGCAATTACTGAAGGCAAGCCCTACGAATTCGACAATCGCACTTTGCGCCCTGATGGTTCGATTGGATATATGTTCTCCAAAGGGCAACCGATTATCAACTCTGAGGGTCGGGTCATCAAGCTATTTGGAACAGGACTAGACATCACCCAGCGCAAGCAACAAGAAGAAGCCCTACGACAAAGCGAAGAACTATACCGCGCCCTTGCCCGAAATTTCCCCGACGGTTCGGTGGCTTTATTTGATAAGGACTTGCGCTACCTGCTGGCAGATGGAAGCGAATTAGCCGCCATCGGGCTTTCCAAAGAACTTATGGAAGGAAAAACCCTATGGGAGGTTTTTCCTCCAGACACCTGCGAAACTGTGGAACCGATGTATCAAGCAGCATTAGCTGGTGCCATGACGGTTTCTGAAATCCCCTATGGCGAGCGCACCTATCTGTTGCAAATTCTGCCCGTCACCAACCAGCAGGGAGAAATCTTTGCGGGGATGACGTTGACGCAAAATATCAGCGATCGCAAACAGGCAGAGGAGGCGTTGCGGCAGCGGGAAGAACAATTGCGCCAGATTCTTCAGAATATGCCAGTTATGATGACTGCCTTCGATGCAGACGGAAACATCACTGTCTGGAACCGCGAGTGCGAAAGGGTTGCAGGCTACAGTGCTGCGGAAATTGTTGGCAATCCCAAAGCACTGGAGTGGGTGTATCCAGATCCCGCCTATCGCACATCAATGCTGACCATATGGGCTGAACTTGGCAATAACTACCGTAACTGGGAATGGGAAATCACGGCTAAAGATGGAAGTGTCAAAACAGTAGCATGGTCGAATATCTCCGAGGGATTCCCCATTCCCGGCTGGACCACTTGGGGCATTGGTGTGGACGTAACCGAACGCAAAGCCGCTGAAGAAGCGCTAGCAGAGAAAGCTTGCTTAGCCGCGTTTCGTGCGGATGTAGACACTGCGCTGACTCAGGGCGATCGCTTGCAGGTGATACTGCAACGCTGCACCGAGGCTGTAGTCCAACATCTCGATGCCGCGTTTGCAAGGCTATGGACGCTTAACAGAGAGGAGAATGTATTGGAGTTGCAAGCGAGTGCGGGGATGTATACCCACCTTAATGGCTCTCATAGCCGCGTACCCGTTGGTCAATTCAAGATCGGCCTAATTGCCCAAGAGTGCCAGCCCCACCTGACCAACTCTGTGATTGACGATCCTCGTGTTGCTGATAAAGATTGGGCAAAAAGAGAGGGCTTGATCTCCTTCGCTGGTTATCCCCTGATTATCGAAAACCAGATATTAGGGGTTATCGCCATGTTTGCCCGGAAACCGCTTACCGAAGCTACGCTGGGGGCGCTAGAATTTGCAGCGGACGAGATTGCATTAGGTGTTAAGCGCCTACAGGCAGAGGAGGCGTTGCGACACTCGGAAGCACGATTTAGACAACTCGCTCAACGCGAGGCACTGCTCAACCGTTTGTCCAGCGATATCAGGAACTCCCTTGATGTCAGTACCATATTAGGAACGGCTGTGCAGGAGATCCGCAATTTGTTGCAGATTGACCGATGCCTGTTTCTTTGGTATCGACCATCAGCAGAACAACCAGTCTGGGAAGTGGTAAAAGAAGCGAAGATACCTACCCTGCCTAGCTTGCTGGGTCAATACCCAGCCCCAGCAAGTTCGCTAACTCAGAAGTTCACCAACTTGGAAATCCTCCAAGTTGACGATCTTGCAAACGCCAGCGATCCAGCCGAACAGGAACTCTATAGTGCTTCGGGCTACAATGCTATCCTATCGCTGCCAATTCAAGCTCCTTCTGGTGAGATTGGTGTGGTCAGTTGCATCCATCATCGTGGTTCTCGGTCTTGGAGTGGCTCGGAGGTGGAACTGCTGCAAGCGGTAACTGACCAACTCGCGATCGCGCTTTTCCAAGCCGAACTCTACACGCAAGCTCAAGACTCTGCACAGCAAGCTCAAGAAAAAGCTCACCAACTACAGCAAACTTTGCACCAGTTGCAACAAACTCAAAGTCATCTGATTCAAAGTGAAAAAATGTCCAGCCTCGGTCAGATGGTTGCTGGTGTTGCTCACGAAATCAACAATCCTGTCAACTTCATCCACGGCAACCTCACCCACGCAAATCAATACAGCCAAGATTTACTGAATCTCCTCCAGCTTTACAAGCAGCACTATCCCAATCCAGTTCCGGAAATTCAAGATGAAATCGAGGCGATTGACCTTGATTTTGTGGTAGAAGACCTCCCGAAAATCCTGGGTTCGATGAAGATGGGGACTGACCGCATCCGTCAGATTGTTCTGTCGCTGCGGAATTTCTCGCGCTTGGATGAAGCCGCCATGAAGGCAGTGGATATTCATGAAGGGATTGATAGCACCCTCCTGATCTTGCAAAACCGACTGAGAGCCGCCCCCAACTATCCCAGCATTGAAATTGTTAAAGAGTATGGCAATCTACCGCTGGTGGAATGCTACGCGGGACAGCTCAATCAAGTGTTTATGAACCTGCTCAACAATGGGATTGATGCCCTAGAAACGCAGCCCGAACCGAGAATCATTACCATTCGGACTGAAGTGGGACGTGGGAAATCCCTTCCTGACCCTTATGTTTTGATTCGGATTGCTGATAACGGCCCAGGGATGACCGAGCCAGTAAAAGCTCGCCTATTTGATCCCTTCTTTACGACTAAACCTGTAGGGAAAGGTACAGGTCTGGGATTATCCATCAGTTATCAAATTGTGGTGGAAAAGCACGGTGGCACTTTAAAATGTGTCTCCAAACCAGGACAAGGAGCGGAGTTTTGGATTGAGATTCCCATTTCTCAAGGTCTAACTTAACTGGAATTATGCATAAAAAAAGAGAGGGAAGTTAATCTTCCCTCTCCTCGAATCTTGACTATTTTCAGATGCGCCCTGGTCTTTTAGCTTCTTCCGCAACATCTTCTGTTGCTTTCTAATCTGTCTCGCCCTAGCGGAGCCACCTTTCCCTTTGTCGTTTCGTCCCTCTCGGCGGGGAGATTCCCACCGCTTGAGTCGTTGAGTCATGGTCGTTCTCTTGTGTAAAGAGTGGGCAGGGAGAGAATCGAACTCTCACGATCTCACGATCGTCAGATTTTGAGTCTGATGCGTCTACCAATTTCGCCACCCGCCCTTGGGTTTAGCTTCACTATTATAGCCTATCGAATGCTGTTGTAGCAAGGCTTGATATTCTTGACTGCTAGCCCAACGGTCAATTTCCCGCGCCCGCAGGACGGGTACTGGGTGGCTGAGTTGGGCTGTCTGCGCTTGTTTGAGCATTTCACCCAGCTGATTTTTACTGATATCGTCGTAAGCTCTGGCTTGATCTAAAAAGGCTTCCAGATTCAGCTGCGGCGCAAGAATGGGTGAACCTCCAGCCAGTTTCATTAAGACGGAACTGACGACTTTAGAGTCTTGAGTGGCGAGAAGTGCAGCGCGATCGCAAGTAAATTCTGCACATCGCAGCCACTGTAGCATCTGTCCCCTCAAAGTTTCAGCGATCGCTGCACCCCAAGTCGGAATTAATCCTGCTGCTAACACCATAATATTGACGGGTGTTAGGTACACTCCATGCTCGCATTTTAGGTGTCCCAGTTCGTGGGCGATGACTGCCTGAATCTCTTCGGGTGTCAGCAAATCGATTAATGAGGTGTGCAACACAATAAATGGCTGCTTTCCTCGCATGGCAAAGGTGTAGGCGTTTGGCGTGGGTGAGGAACGGACATACAGTTGGGGGGGTTCCAAATCCAATATCTGGCACGCTTCTAACAGCAGTTTATGCAGATGAGGCAGCTGTTGTTCGCCTACGAGGACGCCCGCCGCTATATTTTCCAAATAAAAAAACTGTTCTGCGAGGGGACCAAGCAGATTTCTGACCAGGATATCCATTCCCGGTAGTTGTTTTAAGGCGTTAGTCGCTTCTAAATCTAAGGGATGGCGAAATTTATCTGCCGAGAGACCGATTAAGGGTGTCCTTGAAGGCAACATGGAGGAAATCTCAAAAAAAAGAACTAAAACAAAAGAATTGATTGATGCGGTGCTAATCTCAGGGCGATCGTGAGATTAGATATCCCAAATTAGTATAGCGAGGGCGCTTTGTTTTTGTTTCTAAGCGGCGCATCTAACTATGTTTTATTAATGCGATTTACAAAACATTGTACCTATTTTATCTTCCTCTTCGTCCACAAATGGTATACTTTTATAATGGAATAGTTTTGCTTTTTTCTAACGGCTAATATTCCATTATTTAAAACATATTATTCAGATTTAATTAAATAATTATATCCTGAAAAGCCCTAACTTCTTCAATATTTTACTTTCAAAGTTAGGGATTCTGAGGACAATTTCAAATTAGGTAAACAACCAGTTTTTTACCCGATTTAAACCCTTCCAGTCGGGTTTTCTCGCTAATCCATCCTCAATACTTTCTTGGATATCGGGGCGTAATTCTGGATTAATCGCCAGAGATCGCTGAGCCTCTTCAATGTGTTGCCGGACGCCGGTTTTCCCTTCTTCAAGCATCGCCAGAACTAGGTTAATGTGAGCCTGGGGATCTTGGGGATTTAACTTAACAGCTTTTTGAGCGGCTTTGTAGGCCAGAGTGGCTTGATCGTCTAATAGATACAGCCAGGATAGACAAATCCAGGCAGCAGTAAGTTTGGGGGCGCGATCGCAAATATCCTTGAAAACAGGAAGCAAAGTATCCGGGCCTTCTCCCGCTTTATAGCGTTCTAGGCCATTGTCAAAAAGGTCGTTAATTGGCTCGGTCATTTCTGAAAGATGAAAGATGTTAGCGATCGCGTAGCGGATGGCGGGCTAGATAGCGACGCTCTCTTCGCCGGATGCGTTATTTTACGGGGCCATGGGGGGTTGAATCCACCCTTATCTGGAAAGCAGGCGGGATACCTGCTTTCCAATCAGAAGTTTTTACAAACTGTAAGCCAAGCTTGAACTTAGACACCAAATGCAAATGACTTAGACTCCAAATGACTTACCGCAGCCACAGCTTTGAGCAGCATTGGGGTTTGTAAATTGGAAACCACCGCCAATCATGGCATCGCTATAGTCCAGCATCAGACCATAGAGGTATAGCATACTCTTGGGATCGCAGACAATTTTGAAGCCATCGTAGTCGTAGACTTCATCATTGTCCCGAATTTGACTAGGCTCTTCAAAATCCATCATGTACGACATTCCAGAGCAGCCACCTTGGCGGACGCCAACTCGCAGGCACAGATCCTTGCCTTGTTTCTCCCGCAGAGAGAGAACGTGTTTGAGGGCAGATTCGCTTAACTGGATGCCGCGTTTTTGCGATTGAGTAGCTTGTGTCATGGCGCTCTCGACTCCTAATTTGGTGTTTTATCTAGACGACTTGAGGAAGCCAGTCCACTAGGTCAATTTTATCGAAGATTCTTAACTTAACCGCAGACCGGCGAAGCGAAAAGCTTTTTATTATTTATGTTAACGATTAGGCGTTGGGGTTAGATAGAGCGATCGCGCAAGGATTGTATTGTGGTGCTTTCATCACTGCCAAGCATTAGTTTAGAGGAGGACGGCAGAGAGGCGATTAGTATTTAAAATGAGGATCTACAAAGCGCACGGTGTGTTGTTCCCCCAGTTGGCATAGTCTATGTCTGTTCTCACTCGCTCCACGTCTCGTCGGCTGCAAACTTTACAACAAATTCCTAGCGTCTGGGAAGGCGATCGCCGTCGATTATCTGCTGGGATGGCGCAAAGCTTAGAGTCGGATACTCAGACAGACAGCGAATGCATTGTTTGGGTGGATGGCGTCGAAGGAATGGTTCGAGCGATGGATGTCGTAACTTCCGAGACTGGGCCGGAAGCCGTTGTTCGCGCCCTGCTGCGAGCAATGGAACATCCCCACAGCCCTGCCAAGCCATCCCGTCCTCAGAAAATTGTAGTCCGACACAGAGAACTTCAGTTCTACCTGCGGGGTGTTCTTCAGGATCTAGACATTGCTGTTGATTATGTACCAGAACTGCCCCTGATTGACGAACTATTTCGCGGGTTCCAAGAAATCACCAGCACTCGCCCCCCCAAACTACCGCCTGAATATGCCGAGTTGCTGGTGCAAAAAGCTTATGAGATTTGGGACGATGCACCTTGGGAACTGCTTGCCGATCACCAGATTATCTCAATTGAGCTAAATCAGTGGGATGTGGAGACGCTGTACGCCTCGGTGATGGGAATGCTGGGCATGGAGTACGGCATTTTGTTGTATCGCTCTCTGGACTCTCTGAAACGGTTTCGCTCGTCGGTTTTGGCAAAAGAGTCTTTTGAGGAGCTAGAAGAAGCATTTTTAGGGCAAGATTGCTTGTTTGTCACCTTCGAGCAGGCTGAAGATTCCTTAGACGAAGATGAAGAGGACGAAGGCATTGATTTAGCTGACTTGCCGCTTTCAGAAATTCAACCCAATTTCGGAAATGTGCATCCGTTAGAGGGGATGCGACCCTTTTTATATGAGGAAGAAGCGATCGCAGTTTACGTGGCACTCGAAGCCCTCCATCGCTTTTTCCGAGCATCCAATCGGCAGCTAGCAGCAGAGAAATTCCCTACCTTGAGCAAACGCTACCGCATCGCCGCGCCGC
The DNA here is from genome assembly GCF_039961925.1 of Trichocoleus sp. DQ-U1. NCBI lineage: Bacteria > Bacillati > Cyanobacteriota > Cyanophyceae > Leptolyngbyales > Trichocoleusaceae > Trichocoleus > Trichocoleus sp. DQ-U1. The sequence continues at coordinate 24,322 of NZ_JAMPKB010000024.1, forward strand.
TAGAGGCGGATCTGCAAAAATCGATTCCCGTTAAGGTGGCAACGGTTCCCGATGTGGCGACGGAACTGTTTGACATGGCAGAGGTGGCAGGGTTGGCAGAGGAGGAAGACAGCGATCTCGAAGAGATGATGCTGCCCCTGCGGGATGACTTAGTGCCCAAAGATTCTTTCCTCAGCTTGGGGATGATGACTTGGGAGAAAGTAGAGTTGCTGCGTAAAACCGTTGATTGCTATCAAGCGAAGGAAGCGATCGCGGCGGGAGAGGGAATGCCAGTGGTTTTGATTCAAACTTCCCGTCCCAAGGCAAAGGAATTGATTGAGCAAATCCAAAGCGCGGGAGGGTTAAAGGGAATTTGCTTTAATCCGGGAGAAGATCCTTTTGAAGGCGATCGCTATGACTTGGGAATTCTCCAAACAGAAAATGGCAATATGTACCTGTTTGGTGAATTTCAAGAAGACGATCCGATTCATAGCGAAGCTCGTCGCAAATGGGATCAGCGTTGTAAGAAAACCAAAGGCTACTGCGGCTTGATTGTGGCTAGGGGGCTAAAAGGCGCATCTAGGGGAAATCCTCAGCTAGGCGACATGATGGCTTTATTTGAAGCGCGATCGCTCTCTAGTAAAGATTTAGGATTGGGGATGCTCCAGCTGATGCCTCAGTTTGAGTTCGAGTAAAGCGGCAAAGGGCTAGAGGAGATGGGGACGCCGTGAGCGATCGCCAATCCCCAATTCCTTAATCCAGGCGATGAAAATCGGTAATCTTCTGCTGTCACCTGTTAAACTTTGTAAAGAAATTGAGAAGGACAGATGGCATGCGGGTTGCAATCGTCGGGGCAGGATTGGCTGGAATGGCAGCGGCAGTCGATTTAGTCGATGCCGGTTGCGAAGTCGAAATCTTTGAGTCTCGTCCGTTTGTGGGGGGTAAGGTCGGCAGTTGGGTGGATGCCGACGGCAATCACGTTGAGATGGGATTGCACGTCTTTTTTGGGAACTACTACCAGCTATTTGAATTGATGAAGAAGGTGGGGGCAGGTGACAATTTGCGCCTGAAAGAACATATCCACACCTTTATCAATCAAGGAGGCGTCACAGGTGCCTTGGATTTTCGCTTCATCACGGGTGCGCCTTTCAACGGATTAAAAGCATTTTTTACAACATCGCAGCTGTCATTGCAGGATAAAGTACAGAATGCGATCGCCCTTGGCAGCAGTACCATCGTGCGCGGCTTGGTAGACTTCGAGGGTTCGATGAAAACAATTCGCGCTCTCGATAAAATTAGCTTTGCCGATTGGTTTCGCAGTCACGGTGGCAGTAATGGTAGCATCAAGCGGATGTGGAACCCAATTGCATATGCACTTGGATTCATTGATTGCGAAAATATTTCTGCTCGTTGTATGCTGACCATCTTTCAGATGTTTGCTGCTAGAACCGAGGCATCGGTGCTGCGAATGCTGGAAGGTTCTCCCTCCGAGTATCTGCACAAGCCGATTATTGAATACATAGAAGCCCGAGGCGCGAAAATTCACACTCGTCGCCGGGTAAGAGAAATTCAATATACTGGCGAAGGCAATGAGACGCGAGTAACTGGCTTACTGATTGCTAAAGGCGAAACTGAAGAAACCATCACCGCCGATGCTTATGTCTGCGCCTGCGACGTGCCCGGAATTCAGCGCGTTTTGCCGCAAGCGTGGCGTCAATGGTCGGAATTTGACAATATTTATAAGCTGGATACAGTGCCCGTCGCGACAGTGCAGCTGCGGTTTGATGGCTGGGTGACTGAGTTGCACGATGCCGAAGAAAGACACCAAGTGCATCATGCTGCCGGAATTGATAATCTGCTTTATACAGCGGATGCCGACTTTTCCTGCTTTGCAGATTTAGCTTTAACGAGTCCCTCTGATTATTACCGAGAGGGACAAGGTTCGCTGTTGCAGTTGGTGCTGACGCCGGGAGATCCGTTTATCAAGGAAAGTAACGAAGCGATCGCTCAACACGTCCTCAAGCAAGTACACGAGCTATTCCCTTCCTCCCGCGATTTGAACATGACTTGGTACAGTGTGGTGAAGCTGGCTCAGTCTCTCTACCGCGAAGCCCCTGGCATGGACCCCTATCGTCCTCCTCAGAAGACGCCAATCGCCAATTTCTTCCTTGCGGGTAGCTATACTCAGCAAGATTACATCGATAGTATGGAGGGGGCAACGCTGTCTGGGCGTCAGGCAGCAAAGGCGATTTTAGAAAATGTACAGGAAATAAAGGGTAAGAGCCAGTTGTCGGCAGTTTAGGGGAATAAACCGAAAAAACGCTGCATAGTGCGAAGGAAAAAAGAAGTAAATGGCTGAGTGGCTAGAGCATAGCGTGCAGGTAGAGGTGCCGGTTCCCATTGACGAGGTGTGGAACCTCTGGTCCGATCTGGAGCAAATGCCTCGGTGGATGAAGTGGATTGACTCGGTTACAGTTCTGGATAATGACCCAAACTTGTCACGCTGGAAACTGGCTACAGGTGGCTTAGAATTTACCTGGCTTGCTCGTATCGTGAAAAAAGCGCCCAACCAGATTATCCAATGGGAATCGGTTGATGGATTGCCGAATCGGGGTGCGATTCGCTTTTATGACCGACACGGCAGTAGCATTGTTAAACTAACGGTGGCTTACGGCATTCCCGGTTGGCTGGGCAGATTAATGGATAATCTTTTTCTAGGGCGTGTTGTCGAATCCACTATCCAAGCCGATTTGGATCGGTTTCGAGAATACGCGATTAACTCTCAAGCTAAATCTTAGTTGGGTAGCTCAAGTAGCTTGATAGGGTTCCAGAAATTACCATAATCTGCGATAGTTACATTTTGCCATTCTTTTTGCTCAACAGACCCCCGAAACTGGATGCAACCGTATTGGTACCGATAAGTCACTTCATTTTCTAAGTTGTAATTATCCCAGGTACTTGGAACTACCTTGCCTCGAACCGATTCCGGGAAAATTTTATTTATCCATCTCCAAGCTGTCTGATTATTCATCAGTTTATTATCGTCTTTTGGATAAATAATTGCTGCAAAAGGTGTTTTTGAGTCCGAGGAAAAATTCAGAAATATATCAATATCTGCTAGTTCAGAAATGAGCTTGACAAAATTCATCTCTTCGCCTTTCGGATGCAAGCGATGGTAATAATATGCCAAATGCCAAGAGGCTAGGCGTACTGTTTCCGGATCGTTGGTATTTCCTAAGTCTATTAAAATAGATTCAAGCGCTTCGATTTTGCCTTGCCACTCTGTCGCAGCTGCTACAGCAATGTCAAATCTACCTATTTTTATTAGGTGTTGAATGTGGGATGGATTGTGGCAAAGAAATTGGTGAGCCTGAAAATCAATACTTACACCGAAATGTTTTAGTTTTAAGTTTGGCGCTGAAGATTTCCGATTTTCTAAAATATCCAATATCCATTGGCAAACATCAATCTGCGTTTCATAGGATTGCTGAATATTTTGAAAATCGAAACTGATAGGCCAGAAAAACGGTCCAGCAATGCCAGGACGTTCTATTTCTTTGTCTTTAATTAATTGCATAATTTCATTAATTGGCGGCATATCTGGATCGCCATCCTTATAAAATTCACCGATTTTCTGTGCAGCAGAAGCTCGAACTGAAGGGTGAGGATGATCCAGAGCAGCGAGTAAATTTAATTGAGCTTCTTTCCAAATACAACCATAAAAATCAAAGCGGATTTGGCAAGTTAGAATTGTTTCTGCACTTAGGGATTCACACTGTTTATTCTCTGCCAAATCGTTTAGCCATTGGAGAATTAATTCGTGATAATTGTCATATCTGGGAAGGCGCTGAGCGTTGTAACAAAAATCTTCAACTAATCCGGGTGTTTGATTTTCTTGGTAAGCGATCGCGCTTAAAATCGGTGCGATGCGTTGCGCGATCGCTTCCGGTACAAAGTTATCTTGGCGGTATTTCTGGGAACTTTCTGACCAAATAGCCGCAACAATTTTCTCAACCGCTAATTCTCTAATCTTCTCGTTCTGATGACCAAGAAATTCAGTAAATCTTGCGAAAATTCTGTTCCATTCCTCAAGGGTAAATTTAAATAGATCATACTGAGGAAAATTTCTAAGTTCCTCTTCAATACTTTCAACGTTGAGTTGTTCTTGATTCATTACACCCTCTTACTGTTGATCTTTATATGATTTTTCGATGAGAACCGATACGCTCCCGCCTAACCCGTCTTAAAAAGGGAGATATCTAAGAGCTGAATCTCACTTTGCGGATAAATAGCTAACGAACTGGTACAAAGCTGATACCTACAAGTATCAAACCACCAAACAAACACACCAGATAAACGCCTAACAACAATAGTCTGGTTCCCCAACTGGAATGGGATTCTCGACAGCGTTGGGCAATATCTTTGACCATTCTGTACTTCTGAGCAAACGGTAGGGAACCGTAACCTAACTTTTTGAGCGTCTGGAAAATAGCCATCAGTACGCTATCAGAATCGTCAGTTGATTGGGGCAGTTCTCGCCGCAGTATCTTGAGAATCTTGGCACTACGGAAGCTAGCAGGGATGCTAAATGCAATCAAAAATCCGAGGAAAAGGAAAATCCCAGTCCCCGGACTCATGCCGATAAAAACTAGCAACCCAACTGCGAAAAGTTTGAACAAAACATCGGTATAGGGATGACGAGAAAATATTAATAAATCTAGGATGCGTCCTCCATCTAAGGGCAAGATAGGAAGTAGATTGAAGTAGTTAATAATGACCAGAAAGCTGATTACCTCTTGCAACCCTAAGGAACGCTGGAGAGAATCGGGAATTGCCAGCGCGATCGCAACTCCTAAGATTATTCCCGGAACCGGCCCCGCCAGCAAAACTAGAAATTTTTCCCGAATCGTAGCATTTTCTTTGCGTCCGGAAGCCGCAGCACCAAATAAGGGCAAGAAGAAAATCGACGTATCTTTATAGCCGCATCCTCTCATTGTCAAAAAGTGTCCTAGTTCGTGCAAAAACAGGACGCCGACGAGAATCAGCAGTGTCTGCAAGTCAAAAAATGGCGTGAACGAGATAGCAAACACGACCAAACTGCCAAGCAACAACCACGACTTTATCCCCTTTCTGGCACGTCCCCGTTCGATTCGTTCCATGCGGCGGAATCCCTCCACTTCCACCGCCGAAGGAATCTCCACATACCGATAGGGTTCTGTTTTTGCCTTTTGCGTCCACTTTTTGACCAGAGTTGTATACTTGCCGCTATCCCGCCCCAGCTTAATCGCTGTTTTCATCGCAGCACTGAGATTGAGTTCTAGCAGTTCCGTTCCTTTAATCGGTGACAGCTGCCCTGATTTCACCAAGCTGTCTATGTAGGTGACATGATGCGATCGCAATGTCTCAATAAATGTCTTTGATGACATAGCGAGGGGCATTTTTGTAAGTGCCAAATGCTCAAGCTTGTCTTGATGGACTTGCCACTGTTCCTGGGTTTCCACCGCGTAAGGATCTTGGAGAATGGTATTGGGTATTTTCCCAATCACGCCGTAAGCTTGTCCATTCATCGTGTGTAACAGAACACCATCCTCAAAAAACGTAAGAAACTCGATCGTAAACAGCCTCACCGATTCCGGTAGGCTACGAATGTTTACATTTGCAAATGTTTTAAATGCCTCGTTGTATAGCACCATCCCCCAGCTTTTCGAGGCATCCAGGTAAATGTCATTAAAGCTGAAATAGGAATGGAACTGAAACCCTAGCTTTTCAAGTTCTGGTAACGGAATCTCAAATAAATCTTTGATATAAGCAGGGATTTCCTCGCCGCTCCGAATTTCGTAATCGATGTACTGTAGAGTCAAGCCTAAAAGTCGCTGAAAAAAAATCAAGTAGCGGCACGCTACTAGCAACCCATAGACTGCTAATCCGTAAAGCAAATATTCCATTAACGGCCCAACCCTGTGTATAGTTTGCTACCAGGCGGGGTCAACGTAGAGATTGATTGTTAATTGTTCGCACCCTGCCGGTACTGCTGTGATACAAGCACAGATGGTATGTCCGTCCGCTACCTCCACTTCGCAGGCGTGACACGAACCCATCAGGCACCCGGTGGGAATGAACACCCCAGCCCGTTCTGCTACCTGTAATAACGCTTCTCCTACCTCAGCGTCAACCGCAATCTCGTCAGGTAAAAAAAGTACACTTACGCTCATCAGTAGTTGGTAATGGATAATGGGTATTTGGTAATGGGTAATGGGTGAAAAGCAATGACCCATTACCCATGCCTTAAGACAAAATAGGGTTTAAATCTAGGTGAGCTTCCACCGTATCTGCCAGCGAATCCAGAATGGTTTCTCGGTGTTCGCGGTAGTTGGCAACGCCTGTGGGGAGAGATGGAAGCCCCCGTTGCTGCCGTAGGTGATTTAACCAGGCTCTTCGCCAAGGGCCATTATCAAAAAGACCGTGGAGATAAGTGCCCACAACGGATTGAGTAGCATCGACAATCCCTAAACTCGGATCGTCAAATAGGGTTTTGTAGGAGTATTGCTTGGGTGCGTGTCCGGATGGCCCCATTCCTTCCTCTGAATCCAACAGCCGCGTGCGCCCTTGATGGATTTCATAACCGGCGACGGGTAAACCAGTTTGAGGATAGTTAGAAGTTACGAGTCGTTGGCGGGCAATTTTTTGGGCGGTAATTACGGTTTTTACGGGTAACAATTCCAGACCTTTGTAACGTCCGGTTTCACCTTCAATTCCTTCAGGATCGGCTAAAAATTTGCCTAGCATCTGGAAACCGCCGCAGATTCCCAGAATAGTACCGCCTGCTGCCGCGTAATTTTGAATTGCCTGCGCCATGCCGGTTTTTTGCAGCAGCATCAAGTCAGCGATGGTGGTTTTGGAACCTGGAATAATCACGGCATCCGGATGTCCCAAGGGTTCTCTGGGGCTAATGTATTTCACCGTAACGCTGGATTCTGCTTCTAGGGGGTCAAAATCGGTGAAGTTAGAAATCCGGGGAAGGCGGATGATGGCAATAGTGAGATCGCTGTGAGATTTGGTCGTGCGACGCTCAAACAAATCTAGGGAATCTTCGGCGGGCAAAGCTTGATCGATCCAGGGAATGACACCTGCAACGGGAATGCCGGTGCGTTCTTCTAGCCAGGTGATGCCGGAGTCTAAGAGCGATCGCTGTCCTCGGAATTTATTAATGACAATCCCCTTAATCAACGCCCGTTCTTCCTTCTCCAGCAACTCCAGAGTCCCCACCACATGGGCAAAAGCACCCCCCCGATCGATATCCACGACCAGCAAAGTTGAGGCATTTAAATGCTTCGCTACCCGCATATTCGCCATGTCGCGGTGCTTAAGGTTAATCTCTGCTGGGCTACCCGCTCCCTCACAGACCAATAAATCAAATTCTTCGGAAAGACGTTGCAGCGATTCTTCAATTGCCTGCCAACCGATATCAAAATACTGCTCGTAGTACTCCGCAGCCCCCACTTGCCCGACGGATCTGCCCTTGATAATTACCTGGGAAGTCATGTCCCCTTGGGGCTTAAGTAAAATTGGGTTCATCTCCACCCAAGGCGTTACTCCCGCCGCCCAAGCTTGCACTGCCTGGGCATAACCAATTTCTCCTCCAGTGGGCGTTACGTAAGCATTCAGCGCCATATTCTGCGCTTTAAAGGGAGCCACTCGCCAGCCGCGCCGAGATAGAATCCGGCAAAGTGCTGCGGTTAGTAGAGATTTTCCTGCGTGGGATGTGGTTCCCACGACCATAATCGCTTTCATTCTAATAGTTTGGGGTTATAGGGAAGAGCAGGCAAGCGGGCAAGCAGGAGAAAAGCACGAAGCAGGAGAAAGGCACAAAACAGAGGGGCAGCGAAAAATTCTTACTCAGTCCTCAGTCCTCAAAACAACCGGAACCAACGATTTAAGGCATTATAAAGGCGATCGCTAAGAGAGGGGGAAGGCCAGGAACCACCCTGAAGTTCCCATTTTTCAACTAATTGGCGTCCCAAGGGGGTGAGGCGAAAACTATCGGTGATTCCTTGACCATCCACCTCTCGCCGCAGAATGCCTACCTGAATCAGCCACAACAGCGAACTTTCTGCGCCTAGTTCCCTCACAGGATGGCGGGTGTAGGAGTGTTGGACGCCTGAAGCACCCGCGATCGCTTGCAGGGGAACGCTGGTTGAGCGCATCGCCGCAAACAAAGGGAGGAGGAAGGGCGAACAGCGCATCGCCCGTTCGGCACGGGACACACTGCTAGGGGAATATTGAATCGACTGGGAGTTTTTTGCCTCAACAGAATTCATCTCTATCTCTAATGCCAGGAAACAGCAGAGGATTAAAAATTGCTATCTAGTCAATATCGGTTATTCTTTCACCGACTTCTCGCGATCGCACCCACAAGCTTTATGGTTGTAGCTGTAGACGCTCTCCGGCGCGTCTCTTTAGGAGACTGACTGCCGTCATCCACCTTAGCTTAGCCCAAGCGGAATTTTAAAATATTGTAAAATTTGATTTTCACCAAACAATCATAACTGAGTAGGAAATAGAATTTATGGCTCTAGCAGTCGGTACAACGGCACCCGCTTTCACCGCCAAAGATACCAATGGGAACACTGTCTCGTTGTCTGATTTGGCGGGAAAAACCGTGATTTTGTATTTTTATCCCAAAGATGATACACCCGGCTGTACCAAACAAGCTTGTAGCTTTCGAGATGCCTATGCAGACTATCAAGGCAAAGATATTATCGTCTTGGGCGTTAGTAAGGATGATGAAGCATCTCACCAGAAATTCACCGAGAAGTTCAATTTGCCTTTTCCCCTACTGGCAGATGTCGATGGCAGCATTATCAAAGCTTATGACGTTGAAGGAAGTAGCGGTTATGCCCAGCGCGTAACTTACGTGATTGATGGCACTGGCAAGATCGTTCACGTTGATTCCAGCGTCAACACGGGTAGTCATGCTCAGGATATCTTAGCGGCACTGGCTTCTTGAGCCGACGACTTTAGTCGCTAGAAATAATCCGAGAAGCCCGATTTCCTTAAGGAAACCGGGCTTCTCCATCACAGGACTATTTGAATAGTAATTAGTTATGGCGTCGAAGAGGCGGGTGTTACTGAGTTTGCTGGAGTGACAGGTGCTACAGGTGCTGCCTGATTGGGAGTACCAAGAAGTTGTAGTTGTTGACGTCGGAACTGATCGGCGGCAGTATTCAGATTATTCTTCTGGTCAGTATTAAACTCGTCCATACTGCGAATGTTGCCCAAGGTGGCTCGATGCATCAAGTCAAAGACACCAGACGCACCGCCGTTATTCGTCCGAGAAAATGGGTCTGTATTTTGCTCTTGGAAAGTGTCTGCGGGACTGACCGCTCCTGGTTGCGACAGGGTTGATTGAGCCAGAGTCAATTGAGGCAGCAAGCAGGAGACGAATCCCATGCCAGCCAGGACACCGAGAACCAGTTTAGTTTTTTTATTCATGACAATTTGGGGCGAAACACGCTACGAAAGTTGTGAGTTTTGAGTTTTGAATAAAGACGAAAAAATTGATCTCTATGTTCAACTTTATAACTCAAAACTCACTCAAGACTCCGTACTCATCACTCAAGACGATTCTTAAGCAAACCGACGACGCAGCAGTGGCTGAATTGCTAATAATATTACTGCATCAAAACCGAGAAGCACCAATATCGCAGTGCCAAAAGTTACAGCACCCCCAGGCGCTTGCATGACGACACTACTGAGTGCCCAATCGCTGTGGAGATACAGATAACGAATTGGCTCAATCGCATAGCTTAGAGGATTAAGCGTTGCGACAACCTGCAACCAATTGGGCATGAAAGATAGTGGGGCGAGAGCTGTGCTGGCAAACAGTAAAGGCAGGTTGGTAACAAAAATTACAGCAATCAGCTCGACGTGACCGGGCAAAGCAAAAGCTAAACCCAAGCTCAAAGCGGTGACACCCAGAACCAGTAACAGAACAATCAATGCGATCGCGCCCAAGCCTAAAAGATTGGGTAAACCAGCTCCCAGAAAAGCGCTGGCTGCAACAATCACTGCCGCTTGGATTAAGCTCAACGTCACAATATAGATAGCTGAGGCAGCCACAATCGAAAATCGAGATGCCAGAGGAGCGACTAATAAGCGGTTGAGAAAGCCAAATTCCCGGTCAAACATTACTGGCAATCCAGCATTCAGTGCCCCGGCAAAGGCGGTAAAAACAATCACCCCGGCACCGAGAAATTGTCCGTAGCTCAAGTCATTACCAAAAATGCCTTGAGGAGCATTTTGAAACAGCGCCCCGAATAGAACCAGCCACATCAAAGGCTGGATAATTCCCGCCACGAGCGTCGAGGGACGCCGTTGCAATTGAATGAATAAGCGCTTCGTTAAAGCCAGAGTTTCTTGAATAAAGTCGCTAACGAGGCTGGATGCAGCACCGGCATTAGATTTACCCGCTGCCTCTGGCTGCAACCGGATATCAGGTTTAGGAGGAGTTATCGTACTGCTCATATCAATTTTGGATGTAGGATTTTGGTAGCTTGGTGGTGTAAAAGCTGTCTCTACCGCATATTCTGCTTTTTCTCTGCCTTCGGATCGCGGCTACCCGCTGCTGCAAGTTCTGCATCCATAAGGGTTCTACCCGTAGCCGCGAGGTAAACATCATCTAAGCTAGGTCTAGCTTGGGCAATGCCAAAAATCGGTAAATTAGCGGCTTGTAGAGATTGCTGTATCGTCATCAGCGCGTCGCTTTGGGGCGTTACGACTAAATTGAGGGAATTCCCCTGAGCGCTATTGATGATTGCTTCTTGGACAAAGGGCAGAGATTGCAGCATATTTTTCGCTTTCTCTGCTTCCTCAATAGGAGAAAATTCGCGGATACGCAGGGTGATGCGATCGCCTCCCACCCGATCCTTCAACTCAGAAGGCGTCCCAGAGGCAATTACCACCCCTCGGTCGATAATCGCCACTCGGTCGGCTAAAGCATCAATTTCTTCTAAATAGTGGCTGGTAATCAGCACCGTTGTCCCGGATGCTCGCAACTGGCGCAAGAAATCCCACACGACTACACGGCTTTCAATATCTAGCCCTACGGTTGGTTCATCCAGAACTAAGACATCTGGCTGATGCAGCAACCCAGCGGCTAAGTCGAGGCGCTTGCGTAAACCGCCAGAGTAGGTGCCAGTTTTTTTATCAGCGTATTCTTGCAATCCCAAGACGCTCAGCACCGCCTCAATTCTCTGTTTCGCCACAGCACCGGGGAGGTGATACAGCGCGGCTTGTAGTTGCAGGAGTTCCCGCCCCGTCAGCACCTTATCTAAGGCGACCTCCTGAGCTACATAGCCCAAGCGTTGCCGTGCCCCTCTGGGGTTATCTACAACGGAGATGCCAGAAACTTCAATTTTGCCAGCATCGGGTTTTGTCAGGGTACACAAGACCCGCAGAGTTGTCGTTTTCCCGGCACCATTCGGCCCCAATAGACCAAAAATTTCACCAGGTTCTACCTGAAAGGAAACATTTTTAACGGCTTCTACTGAGCCGTAGCGTTTCTGAAGCTTTTCGATTAAAACAGCGGGAGCCATAGATGTCCCAAATTAACAAATCTAAACACTCTTTGTTTCTATTGTATTTCAATCCCTCATCAGGATTTATACTCCCACCGTACTGAATTCATCCTTTGAAAGGCGAAAAGCCCGTACAGTGACATCTCAGGACAATATAGCGCCAGACAAGTATAGGTATCAGCGATCGCGCCCTTCCCATAGGTGAGATAGAGAAAGCGCGATCGCTTTCAATGCAAAAAACCCGCCAAGGCGGGTTTTTTTGTTTAGATGCGATTTCTAATCGCGGGATCATTGCAAAATTGCGATCGCGCTAATGAATGTCTGGACATGTTCGCCAACAAATGCGGTGAATTGATGCGTCACTGGTAAACTATCGACGACAATGCCGGTGCAGAGCAGCATCATGTAGAGGATAGAGTATTTAAAAAGCGAGCGCGCGACCTGTTTATCTCCAGGTGACTGCAATAATTGCCATGCTTTCTTAATAAAGATACTCCCCAAGAAAGAGGTAAAAATCCCATAAACAATACCAGACGCCCCCAAAGGATAAACCAGCAGCAACGTCATCGGCACCATAATCAGGGTGTACAGCCAGATTTGCCGAGTCGTGACCACTTCACCTTCAACCACTGGCAGCATCGGAATCCTGACTTTGGCGTAGTCATCTCGAATCATTAAAGCTAACGCCCAGAAATGGGGAGGCGTCCACACAAACACAATCGCAAAAAGCAGCCAAGCTGCCCAGCTTAAGGTGCCGGTAACAGATGCCCAACCGACTAGCGCCGGGATCGCTCCTGCGGCACCGCCAATCACGATGTTTTGCGTGGTGTGGCGTTTTAGCAAGTGGGTGTAGATGCCCATGTAGAAGACAACGCCTGACATTGCCAACAGGGCACTGAGCAGGTTGGCGAAGACGGTCAGCAAGGTGAAAGAGAGACAAGCCAGGACAATTGCAAAAATTAGCGCATCGCGGGACTGCACCCGACCGGAAGGAATCGGGCGGTGGCGGGTGCGCTCCATTGCATAATCGATATCGCGATCGTAGATGCAGTTGAGGGTTTGAGCAGATGCGGCAGCGAGAGTCCCACCCGCCATCGTCACCAATAACAACAGCGGATCTACCTGTCCATCTGATGCCATCCACATACTCGCCGCCGTTGTGATCAACAGCAGCGGGATAATTCGGGGCTTTGTCAGCTGGTAGTAACTCTGAATGACCTCTAGGAAGTTTTGGTGTCTGCGGGAGACATCGGTTCCAACTATCATTTCCTGCATTATTTATTTTTTCCTAAATTACTTAGCCTGCCGCAACGCGATCGCTCAAGGGTAAACGAGCGCAGGCTTTGTTTGTGGAGTCCCACCCGAAGGGGTGTAGATCGATGAAGAGCTATACGGAAGGGTTTGGAATGACACTGGCGCGATCGCGCAACGCCAAAACAGTAAAAGCAACAAGCGTTCCGAGTAAGGCGGCTCCGACTGCCTGGTGAGCGACGGTCAGTGGTTCTACTTGGAGGTGCAAGCGGAAGGTCGCCACACCGAGAATCACTTGTAACACCAGTAAACCACCACCCAGATTAGCCAGACGGCGCAGCATCGGGTGCAGTGCGGGTGTGCGCCATGCCAAAAGCACGACAGCGACGATCGCTAAAGTTGGGGGAACGACACCCGCAATGTGGCTATTCATCACCGTACACAACTCTTGCGCCCCAAAGCACTGATGGAGCGCCCAGCGAGAACCCACTAATCCACCCAGGAGGCTTTGTAGATAGACCAAAATTGCAGCCGTTAAACTCACCCACGGCAATTTTCCAACCGTGCCGGTGCCTTGATAAGGCAAGAGTGCCGCGCCGATTGTCAGGAGGGTGATAAAAAACAACAATGCTGTTCCCAGGTGAGCGGTGACAATGTCAAAACGCAGCAGTTGCGTAACCGTCAGTCCCCCCAAGACGCCCTGAAATACGACTAAAAAGAGTGCGAAGGTGGACGCCCAAGGTAGCCATTTGGGGAGCGATCGCTGATGCCACCAGGAAAGAACTGCTAGCGCGATCGCGCCTAAGCCGATCGCCGATGCATCCAACCTGTGAAACCACTCCAGAAACACCTGAAGATTCATCTGCGAAGAAGGCACCAGTTGACCGTAGCATAGAGGCCAATCCGGGCACGCCAGCCCAGCATTCATCACCCTCGTGGCACTCCCAATCGCCATCAAAATCAGCGTAGCTACGCCCAACCGAAACACCAAGCGACGGATCTTGTCCCTAGGGTGGGAATCCTCCGGAGTGCGAACATCCTGATGAAGGACGGATTCTGTCATAGCGTTCAAAAAGCTAATTTTTCACCAATCAAATCAGAGTATCCGCTCAATTCCAACCTAGCATCTGAATGGAGGAAGATGACCGGCTCTAGCTACCACTCTAATGACCCCGTTGCATCATCAGCCACCGCTTTAGGAATTTCTTCCAATTGCCGAGATTTTGCGGAAATTGAGGCGAATTACGGCAATGCAATCATCTTGGTAGCTAAAATTTTTAGATTTCTTCTAAATTAGGTATTTCATTGTAAAAAAGAATACTGGTATTCAAAGAGAAAACCGCTAGAATCCAGAAGCAATCTTCTAGCTCTAAATCCCGAATCCCTGACAGGGCGGGAGACGCCTCCCAGGATTCATCCTAGCGGAAATGGCTTTGTCTGCTGGTACCTTTCCTGAAAATGGCGGCGATCCCAAAAAAATTCCAAAAGATAACTCAGATTGGCTCACCTTTATGGGATCTCTGCCTTACCGTGGTTAATGAGGCTCTTACTGATTTCCTAAGATCGAACACAAAGGCAGCTTCACTTCGAGGCAGTCTAGATAGACCAAATCGGTCTGGGCATCAGCCCACACTGTTTTGTTTAGAATTGCACCAAATCCAAGACAAAGCCCGTGAAAATCCCAAGCTCGATATTAACTTTACTGGTTGGCATTGTGCTGACCCTTGTCAGCCTGTGGTACGGTCAAAACCACGGTCTTTTGCCGATAGCAGCCTCTGAAGAAGCAACCCTAATCGACAGGCTGTTTAACGCGATGATGACCATTTCCACAGGTCTGTTCCTGCTGGTTCAGGGAATAATTATCATTGCGGCAATTAGATTTCGGCAACGTCCTGGCGATGATACGGACGGGCCACCCGTGCATGGCAACGTTCCCTTAGAAATTTTGTGGACGGCGATTCCAGCGGTGATCGTCCTGGGAATCTCGATTTACAGTTTTGAGGTTTATGGTCAAATCGGCGGACTGAATCCGATGGATCATTCGGTTGCTCACGCTCCGAGTCATCAGCAGGTTGCCAAAATGCCTGGAGCGGCGATTGCAGCTACCTTAACAGAGGCTGAAAACGCCACGGACACTGAAAATCGCAATCAGCAGCTGCAAGATAAAGTCTTAGAAGACCCCGCTACGGCAAAAGTCCGCAAGGAGCTTCCTCAACTGCGGGATTCAGCCGATGTAGGCGTAACTTCCGGTCGCATTGGTCCCACACCTGACAAGCAAGGTCAAGATCCAGAATTTTATGTGAATGTTACGGGTCTACAGTTTGCTTGGCTTTTTAGCTACCCCGGAACCGATGTGACAGCGGGCGAATTGCATCTTCCGCTTGGACGGGAAGTGAAATTGAACATCTCGGCAAATGATGTTATACACGCTTTTTGGGTGCCTGAGTTTCGCCTCAAGCAGGATGCGGTTCCAGGACGCCAAACTGAGCTGCGGTTTACACCCAACAGACTCGGTGAGTATCCGCTCATTTGTGCGGAACTCTGTGGTGCTTATCATGGAGTCATGAAGACAACGGTCATTGTTCAGACCCCCGAAGATTTCCAGAATTGGCTTGCCGAGCAGCAAGAAGTTGCCAGTTCGGAGGCTCTCGATCGGGCGGTGGCAGTAAACCCCGCAGAACGCTCAGATGCTGAGTTTTTGGCTCCCTACGCCAGTGAAATGGGGATCGATGCCGAAACTCTACACCCTCTCCACCACCACTGAGTAAGAGAGTGATGAGTGATGAGTGTTGAGTTGTGAGTTAAAAAAGTTCTCGTAAAAATCTTTTATTTAATTCAAAACTCAAAATTCAAAACTCAAAACTCTTCTGACCCCCCTTAACTTCTGAATTTGAGATGACACAAGTAGAGCTTCAAGAAAAAGCAAATCTACCAGCCCACGGTGAACAACCGAAGGTAACGCATTGGCGAGAATACTTTAGCTTTAGTACCGACCACAAAGTGATTGGGATTCAATACCTGGTCACGACGTTTATCTTTTATTTGATTGGTGGAGTCCTGGCAACAGCCGTTCGCACGGAACTGGCAACCCCAGAGTCCGATTTTGTCGCCCCAGATGTTTACAACAGCTTATTTACGGTTCACGCGACGGTGATGATCTTCTTGTGGATCGTGCCTGCGGGAACCGGCGGCTTTGGGAATTACCTGGTGCCCTTGCTAATTGGGGCAAGGGATATGGCGTTTCCGAGACTGAATGCGATCGCCTTCTGGATCATCCCACCGGCCGGGTTGCTGCTGTTGAGCAGTTTCTTGGTCGGGGCACCCGGTGCGGGTTGGACTTCTTATCCCCCCTTGAGCGTTGTTAGTGGCAAACCCGGTGAAGCGATTTGGATTCTCAGCGTCCTGATCCTGGGGACCTCTTCGATCCTGGCAGCGATCAATTTTCTCGTCACCATCTGGAAGATGCGGACGCCAGGGATGGGGTGGAATCAAATGCCCTTGTTCTGCTGGGCAATGCTCGCCACTTCTGCATTGGCTCTTATCGCTACGCCTGTATTAGCAGGGGCACTGATTCTACTATCCTTTGACCTGCTGGTGGGTACGTCCTTCTTTAACCCGACCGGGGGGGGCGATCCCATCGTGTATCAACACCTATTCTGGTTTTACTCCCACCCGGCGGTTTACATCATGATCCTCCCCTTCTTCGGGATGATCTCTGAAATTTTGCCGGTTCACGCCCGCAAGCCGATTTTTGGTTATAAAGCGATCGCTTATTCCAGTCTGGCAATCAGCTTTTTGGGGCTAATCGTCTGGGCGCACCACATGTTTACCAGCGGCACCCCTGCCTGGTTGCGGATGTTTTTCATGATCACCACAATGGTGATTGCTGTCCCTACCGGGATCAAAGTATTTAGCTGGTTGGCAACCATTTGGGGCGGCAAACTGCGCCTGAACAGCGCCATGCTGTTCGCAATGGGCTTCATCTCCATGTTTGTCATCGGCGGCATCAGTGGCGTCATGGTGGCAGCTGTGCCCTTTGATATCCACGTTCACGACACCTACTTTGTCGTGGCTCACCTGCACTACGTCCTCTTTGGCGGCAGTGTTTTCGGCATTTATGCCGGATTCTATCACTGGTTCCCCAAGATGACGGGGCGGATGCTGAACGAAACTTGGGGCAAAGTTCACTTTGTCCTGATGTTGGTTGGCTTCAATATGGCATTCCTGCCGATGCACAAGCTAGGTCTAGAAGGGATGAACCGACGGATTGCTTCGTATGACCCGAAATTTACCACTCTCAACGTGATCTGCACGATTGGGGCATACATCCTCGCCGTCTCCACCATTCCTTTCATTGTTAATGCCTGCTGGAGTTGGATAGCGGGTCCCAAGGCACCTGATAACCCCTGGCAAGGACTGACCCTAGAGTGGATGACAACCTCGCCCCCGCCACCGGAAAACTTTGAAAAAGACCCAGTGTTAGCCACTGGGCCTTATGACTATGGGATGGGCGATCGCCGCACTCAAGTAGAGGTGCCCTTTGACGAGCCTCGAAATCCAGTCTTGGCTGCTGGCCCTGACTCGGCTCTCCGTGCCGATCCCGATCCCGCAGTGGCGGTGAATCCCGATGACCGCCAAGGAGAAAGTCACAATCGGTAATGGTAATCGGTAATCGGGAAACGATGACCTATTACCGATTCTCCACTACCCATTACGTATCCAACTCTTTCTAGAGGAGATTCATGCAAGGTTCAACGATTGACCCAGCGAAAACTGCCCTCAACTATCACCACAACTCAGAAGCGACTGTGGAAGCCCACGGCGTAGAACATCATGATTTCCGCATCCAGGGGCTGATTGTGTTTCTGATTGCGGAAGGCATGATCTTTGTCGGCTTATTTACCGCCTATCTCGCCTTTCGCGCTGTGGCACCCAGTTGGCCCCCGGAAGGAACGCCAAAGTTAGAGCTATTACTGCCCGGAATCAACACACTGATTCTGATTTCTAGCAGTTTCGTGATCCACAATGCGGATACTGCCATCAAAAAGAACGATGTGGCAGGTTTAAGGACTTGGTTTGCCGCAACTGCCCTGATGGGAGCGATTTTCCTGGGGGGTCAGGTTTACGAGTATACCCATTTGGAATTTGGCCTCAGCACTAACTTGTTTGCCAGCACGTTTTATGTTCTGACTGGTTTCCACGGTCTCCACGTTCTTTTAGGACTAGGGGCGATGATTGCCGTTTTGTGGCGCAGTTTAAAACCCGGTCACTACAGCAGCGAACACCACTTTGGCGTTGAAGCCGCAGAGATTTATTGGCACTTCGTCGATATTGTGTGGATTATTTTGTTCACCATCCTCTATCTGATTTGAATCTTTGTTTTTGCTTTTTTGACAAAGCTTGCCCCCAATTGGGGGCTTTTTTATGAGGAAAAGTTACTCTACTGATTGGAGGCGGGAAGGAGTCCTAAAATTTTAGATTTGGGGTTTGGGATTTTGGGTTGAAAATCTTAGACAGTCAGCGACTTTCCCGATTGAAAATCATGCAACTGTTCCGCAAATTGGTATGAATCGATGGACGCAGATGAACTACTGAGGAAATATGTAGAGGGCGAAAGAGATTTTTGTCTAGCCGACCTAAGTGGAGCCGACCTGAGTGGGGTAAATCTCAGTCAGGCGGATTTTAGTGGAGCCAACTTAAAAAAAGCTACCTTGAGTCGAGCGATTCTGAGCCGATGCACCCTAGCCGCAACCCACATGGAGGAAGCCGACTTGTGTGAGGCAGACTTGCGTAGAGCCGATTTGAGTGGAGCTGAAATGTTTGGAGCCTTCTTAATTGCAGCCAACCTGAGTTTAGCCGACTTGATTGGCACCGACTTGACGAAAGCCAATTTGAGTTTAACCGACTTGATTGGAGCTGACTTGATTGGAACTGACTTGAGTGAAGCTAACTTGAGTTTAGCCGACCTGCGGGGAGCTGACCTGAGTGGAGCTAATCTGAATGAGGCTAATCTGAGTGCATCCCATCTCTATGAAGCTGACTTGAGTGAGGCCAACTTGGAGGGAACGAACTTCCGGAGAGCGCTCTACAACGAACAAACTAAGTTTCCCGAAGAGTTTGATCCAAAACTAGCAGGAGCATTGTTGATTGCCCCGAATGTATTGCTGGCAGGGCTAGACCTGAGTAGAGCGAACCTTCCTGGGGTTAATCTGCGTGGAGCTAACTTGAGCGGTACTAACTTGAGCAAGGCAGATATGGTTTGGGTAGATTTGAGTGGAGCTAATTTGAGTGGAGCCAATTTGAGTGGAGCCAATTTGAGTGGAGCCAATTTGAGTGGAGCCGACCTCAGCGAAGCTAATTTGAGTGGAGCCATCATGCCGGATGGCAGCCTTCACGACTAGGTCAGATCAAACAGTGAGAGCCTAAAGGAGACCGAGTGGTGTTGGCGAAGTGTGCGCGGAGCCAACTCGCAGCAATTTTTATTCCAAATTAACCGCTGAATTTGATTTAGAGACAGCTGTTTGGTCAGGGGAAGGTAGACATATGTCAGCATCTATAACCAGTAAATCATCATCCCACTCATCATCGATTTCAGCGGATACCTGTGCCTCAAGCTTGCCCTTGACATTTTCTAGAGCCATTAAGTTTCGCTTTAAGAGTTCTAATATTGCCACTTGCCGAACGAGCTGAGTTTTGAGGGCAATAGTTATTTTGCCTTGAACTGTCTTGCTGATCAGAGCTTGAAAAGCTAAATTATCATCGTCTTTTTGCAGAGCTATCTGAGCCTGTTGATACCAGTGGCTAGTTTCTTCCTCAGCTTGGTTGTATTGTTGCTGAAGTCTTTCCCAATCGGTAATTGCATTAGCAATAGCCTGCTGAGTGTCCGAGATAGCTTCCTCTAGAATCTCTCCAGGGTTTTCCTCAAGCAATATAATCTCAGCGCCGATAGTTGGCAACGGTTCATTGACCTTGACAGCAGCTATCTGGAGGTGGTCTCGTTTGGTTCTAGCTTGATCAACTTTACTCTCAAGAGCAGTTAAATTCTTTTTAAGAGTTTTTACTTGAACCGTTAGCTGGTCTAGCTGAACTTTCAATCTCCTAACCATTTCTTGGTTAGTATTCTGACGAGGTAGTGCTTCAAGCGCTAAATCTGAACGCCCTTTTTCCAATGCAAGTTTAACCCGTCGCTCCCATTTTTCCGCTTCTGCCTGGGCTTCGTCGTACTGGTGCTGGGTGCGGTTTTGGCGAACAGTTGCACTGCTCAAAGCTTGACGGGAATGCTCTAATTCTTCCTGCATTTTCAGGATAGCCCACTCTAGGATTTCTTCATAACCTCCAGCTTGGTTGATAAGGTCGTTCATTTGCGCTCTGAGCGAGCGGTTAGCGCCATCAGATAATCCCATGATTTTGCTTCCTTTACTGTTGGTAATGCTGTATGACTATTTTTTTGCCCTTTATAAGTCCAGAGGGCTGCAACTATAGGTTAATTAAACAGAAAATGCAGCAGGTGAAAAATATTTTTTAGGATCATAATAGTTTTTTTGTGCCAAACATGATTTGCGAGTTGTGTGAAAGAGAAGTGGAGCGGTTGACCGTCCATCACTTGATTCCCAGGCAGAAAACTAAACGGAAAAATGAAGATCCAGGGCCGACTGCAAAGATATGTTCTGCCTGCCATCGGCAAATACATAATTTATTTGACAATACGCGATTAGCCCAGGAACTTAATTCTTTGGATAGGCTGAAGGATGAGCCGCAAATGGAGAAGTTTTTGTCTTGGGTGAAGAAGCAAGACCCGAATAAGCGGGTTAGAGTGCATCGGGGAAACAATTAAAGATTAAAAAACTAATTTTTAATTGTTTAGGGGTTTTGCGATCGCTTTAATAATTCCTCTGCATTAGAAGCCCACTGGGTATTCCCTTGGGCAGTGTAAAGCTGTTTGGCATATTGCAAAACTTGCTGGGCGTCACTGTAACGACCTTGGCGCAGGAAGACTAACCCAGCAGCGTAGTAGGCATTGGGGTAGTTAGAATTAGCCTCTGCTGCCTTGCGAAAGGCGGCGAGAGCTTCGTCTAAATTCCCCTGATTCATCAGGATGGAACCGAGATTATAGTGGGCTTCTGGATATTTAGGGCTGATTTTAATGGCTTGCTGGAATGCCTTTTTTGCTTCGTTCAGGTTGTTTTGTTGTAGATAAGCGAGTCCCAAATGATAAGCAGGTTCTGGTGCGTTGGGACTCAACTGCATCGCTTGTTTAAAAGATGCGATCGCTCGTTCCTCATCTCCCTGCTGTTCCCTTACCAAACCTAGATTGTAATGAGCAACTCCCAACTGTGGGTTGAGTTCCAGTGCCCGTGACAAATAATCACCCGCCTGCTGCAAGTTGTTTCCCTCAAGCAGCGCTGCACCCAAATTGGCATAGGCGAGAGCAAAGTTAGGATCGGCTTGAACTGCTTGGTAAAAGGCATCCGCTGCTGGCTGCAATTGCCCCACCTGACGCAAAGCCAGCCCCAAGTTGTAATGCGCGGGTGCCAGTTTGGGGTCGAGTTTGGCGGCTTGTCGAAAAGAGGCGATCGCTTCTTGTGTTTTTGCTTGACCGATCAGCTGGAGTCCCTGATTCATCAAGTCCACCGCCGATTGAGCTTGAGCGATTTGTACCGGCGTCGCGGGTGTCCCAGCCACCGCTGGCGTCATCCTCCCACCCAGTAACAGTATTAACCCTCCAGCTATCCATCTCATCTGCTGGTACGTTCTCATTCTCCGTGTCACCTCTTTACAATTGTTACGTTTGTCGCCCACTCATTCAGATTTTCTTCTAACAAATTTGCGGTTATTTGTTGCATATATTCATAAAATTTATAGCTAATTTATACTGATTCATTCAACTTAAGTTTTTGCTGGGTTTGCTTTAAAAGAAATTGCAATTTCTCAGTCATTGCCCCTAGAACGCGCTAACCTCACATTCAGGGATACAAAATTCCATCTAACTGTTAACAGCGATCGCCATCGGCACGGGAGGGCAAAAATTCTCCGGGAGCTGCCAATGGCATCAATCCCGTATACCCATGCGATCGCTCACATCTCTACATCTTTTTTATTTTGTTGGGGGTGAATCATGAACGAAAAAGTCATGTCCGGGGTACGCAATGTTGCAATTGTTGGCCCCTATTTAAGTGGCAAAACTACGTTACTGGAAAGTTTGCTTTTCGTCACGGGTGCGATTTCCCGCAAAGGTCGCACTTCAGACGGTAACACGGTGGGAGATAGTTCCCAAGAGGCACGCGATCGCCACATGAGCGTGGAAGTATCAACTGCCAGCACCGAGTACGACAGTGTCCGCTTCACCTTTGTCGATTGTCCCGGATCGGTTGAATTTGCTCAAGAAACCTACAATGCTCTGATTGGCGTCGATGCAGCAATTGTCGTGTGCGAACCCGTGAGCGATCGCGTCATGACTCTCGCGCCGCTATTTAAATTCCTCGACGACTGGGAAATTCCGCACCTAGTCTTCATCAACAAAATGGATCGGGCGAACAACAACTTCATGGACGTGCTGCACGCCCTAAAAACGGTCTCCAGTCGCCCCGTGATCCCACACCAGTATCCCATTGGTCAAGGCGAACAGCTCAGCGGCTTTATCGACCTGGTGAGCGAACAAGCTTATCACTACCATCCTGGTGCCGCCGCCGACCCGGTGCCGATGCCAGATAACCTCAAAGAGCAGGAACAAGCCGCCCGTGCCGAAATGCTGGAGGAATTGGCAAATTTTGACGACCACCTGCTAGAAGAACTGCTAGAAGAAATTAACCCGCCCCAAGAAGAAATTCTCCAAGACTTGAAGATGGAGTTAGGGGCAGATTTAATCGTGCCTGTATTCCTGGGCGTTGCCGAGCAAGATTACGGAGTGCGACCGTTGCTGGAAGCGTTGTTGCGAGAAGCACCCGATCCATCCACCACTGCCGAACGTCGGGGAATCGTTCTCCATGCCGATGCCCCCCTCGCACAAGCGATTAAAACCTATTACACTCCTCAAGGCGGGAAAATCTCCCTGGTGCGGGTGTGGCAGGGCACGTTGACTGATGGAATTGTCCTCAATGGCGTTCGGACTGGTGGCTTGTATCGTCTGATGGGTCAGCAACAACAGCCGCTGACTTCAGCCGAAGCCGGTGAGATTGTTGTCTTGGGACGCTTAGAGGGAATTAAAACAGGCGATACCTTGACCGCTTCCGGCGACCCACTGGCGACCGAACTCCCCAAAGCCGAGCAAATGGCACCCGTTTTTGCTTTAGCGATTACGCCCGAAAAACGCAACGATGAAGTTAAACTCAGCAGCGCCATCACAAAGCTGCTAGAAGAAGACCCCTCCCTAGCTTGGGAACAACATGGAGACACCCACGAAGTCATCCTTTGGGGTCAAGGTGAAATTCATCTGCAAGTTGCCCTCGACCGACTGCGGCGCAAGTACAACCTGCCAATGACGACTCACCTGCCCCGCGTACCCTACAAAGAAACCATCCGCAAACCCGCATCCTCGATTCACGGGCGCTACAAGCACCAAAGTGGCGGTCACGGACAGTTTGGCGATGTTTATCTGGATATCAAGCCGCTGTCGCGTGGCGAAGGCGTTAACTTCAGTCAAACAATTGTCGGTGGCGTCGTACCGAGACAGTATATCCCTGGCGTTGAGACGGGTGTTCGGGAGTATTTGGTACATGGCCCCTTGGGCTTCCCCGTGGTCGATGTAGCGGTGACGCTGACGAATGGTTCTTACCACTCGGTTGATAGTTCTGAACAAGCGTTTAAACAGGCAGCCCGGATTGCGATGCAGGAAGGAATGCCCAAGTGCGAACCAACGCTCCTAGAACCGATTACCGCGATTCAGGCGTGTGCCCCAGCCGAATTTACCTCTAAGGTTCTCCAGCTAGTCAGCGGACGTCGGGGACAAATTCTCGGCTACGAAGGGAAGTCAGATTGGCCCGGTTGGGATTGCATTTCTGCTTACTTACCCCAAGCAGAGATGCACAATTTTATTGTGGAATTGCGATCGCTTACAATGGGCGTCGGCTTCTTTCACTGGAAGTACGACCATCTCCAAGAAGTTCCAGACAAGCTGGTTGAACGCGCGATCGCAACTTCTGGAAACGGCAACGGCGCACATTAACTAGAAAAGTTATGAGTTTTGAATTTTGAATTCTGAATTAATTGCTCATCATTCAAAACTCATCACTAAGCTACTCTTCAAGGCGTTTTTTGCGAATCTTCACCGAATGACTGCTACACAAATCTGGTATATTGTCAAGCGCCAAGAAGGAAAATGCGAAATCCTCTCCAGCGAACAAGTCGAAGGAGAGGATAAATCAGCTTTTGTGGAACGATGGGGACCATTTGATTCTCAAGCGGAAGCGATCGCTCGTCGCGTCGGCTTAATTCGCGCTGGAAAGTGCCAACCCCAATAAGTTATGAGTTTTGAGTTTGGAATTTTAACTCAAAACTCATAACTCAAAACTATTTCTGCGCCTGGTTCCCTCGCTGGGCGGCAATCCTCTGATTCAGCACTTCCAGCGCTTTAGCGTATTGAGGATCGTCAGCACTGCCGATTTTATTGCGATCGGCTTGCAATGCCTTGCGCTGCTCTTCCGTCATTTCCAGCACCACATCCGGCTTGATCCCCGCCTGATTAATATCGCGCCCGTTGGGAGTGAAATACTTAGCGATCGTCACCGCTAGTCCCGAACCATCCCCCAGCCCCCGCACCGATTGCACCAAGCCTTTACCAAAGGTTTTTGTCCCTACCAAAACAGCTCGCTTGTTATCCTGCAACGCCCCAGAGAGGATTTCACTAGCACTCGCCGAGCCGCCATCTACCAACACCACCAACGGTTTATCTGTGAGGGCGCGATTATTCGCTTTCTCTCGCTCCCTTTCGCCCTGACGATCCACCGTTGAGACAATTGTGCCGTCTTTTAACCACATCTGGGCAATCTCAATACTGGCGTAGAGTAATCCACCTGGATTAGAACGCAGATCCAGAATGTAGCCATTTACCTTCTGCCGTTCTAAACCCTTAATCGCATCTGCCATTTCCTTAGCAGCATTGGCGCTAAACTGATTCAGGCGAATGTAGCCTATCTCACCCGTAGGACTGTTCTGCTTGCTAGAGCGCACCGGATGGATTTCAATCCGCGCTCGTTTCAGAGGAAATACTAATTCCTTTTCGCCCCGCTGAATGGTCAAGGTTACTTGCGTTCCTGGTTGTCCTCGGATCAGGCGCACAGCATCATTGACATCCATGCCCTCGGTACTCTTGCCATCAATTTTAGTGATAGTGTCCTTTGCCAGAACACCAGCCTTAGACGCTGGTGTATCTTCAATTGGCGCAATAACCGTTAGCTTTTTCGATTTCTCATCTTGAGCGAGTTGAATGCCAACGCCAGTTAATTCCCCAGAAGTATCAATCTGCATGCTCTTGAACTCTTCCGGGTCCATGAAGCGGGTGTAGGGATCGTTCAGCTTTTTCAGCATCTCCCGGATCGCCTCATAGGCTTCCTTCTTGCTGGGGTAAGACCGATTCAGGTAGTCTTTACGAACTGACCGCCAATTGACTTTATTAAAGGTGCCATCTACGTAACTGCGGTCAATAATCTGCCATACTTCATCTACAAGTTCCTTGGGACTTTCACGAAAAAAAGCCTGACCTTGAGACAGATGAATACCAGCGCCCGTAACAGCAACAGTCGATAAAACCAGTGCTGTCGCACCGAGAACGAGCCCGCGTTTTGTAATTACCATGATCCTTTCTGAGCCGGGGGGAAACTACTGCCAAGGAATTACGCTAACTCTAGCACAGGCCATATATGGAAGCCGGAGAGCGCAATTATTTATCCAGCTGCACTAAGTGCAAGTCCGGAAGTAGAGAGTTTTGAGTTTTGAGCTGTAAAAACGCGATTTCTCGCGATTGAGTTTTAAATTAATGCTTTCCTCAACACTTATTATTTTGTGAGTTTTGAATTAACTTTTGTCTCGACACTCACCACTCAGCACTTACTTAAGGATCGACCCAACGTCCATCTGCCTTAATTAAATTAATCAACTCTTCAACTCCTTGAGACTCTGGCACTTTTTTGATTTCTTCTCTGCCACGATACAGAGAGATGTAACCGGGCTGTTTACCAACATAACCATAGTCGGCATCCGCCATTTCTCCGGGACCATTGACAATACATCCCATGACTGCTATGTCCAGACCTGTAAGATGTTTGGTGGCTTCCCGCACTTCGTGCAGCACTTCTTCTAGATTAAACAATGTCCGCCCACATGAGGGGCAGGCGACATATTCCACCATCGTTTTCCGCAATCCCAGAGCTTGCAGAATGCTGTAGCAAACGGGAATCTCCTTTTCCGGTGCTTCAGTGATTGAGACTCGAATCGTATCGCCAATCCCATCAGCAAGCAGAGGCGCAATGCCTGCGGTAGACTTAATCCGTCCGTATTCGCCATCACCCGCTTCAGTGACGCCCAAATGCAAGGGATAATCCATGCCTAGCGCATCCATCCGCTGTGCCATCAGACGATAAGCGGCTAACATCACTGGCACCCGCGAGGCTTTCAGAGAAATTACCAGGTTCCGGAAGTCGAGAGATTCACAAATTTTGATAAATTCTAGGGCAGATTCCACCATCCCTTCGGGGGTGTCGCCGTAGGAAAACAGCATTCTTTCAGCAAGAGAACCGTGATTTACCCCGATTCGCATTGCCTTACCCTGATCTCGCAAGGAAACTACCAGGGGTTCTAAAGTTTCGCGGATTTTTTCGCCAATTTCATCAAATTCAGCTTGGGTATATTCCGTTCTATCCGCTTTTGGCTTTTCAAATACATACAACCCTGGATTAATCCGCACCTTATCAACGTGCTTGGCAACTTCCAAGGCAATCTTCATGCCGTTGTGATGCACATCAGCGACCAGGGGCACTGGTTGATAGGTTTGAGCTAATTTATGCTTGATTTCCGCTAAAGCTTTGGCATGACCGATACTTGGCACGGTAACGCGGACAATTTCGCAGCCAATCTCGTGCAGGCGGCGAATTCCGGCAACCGACCCATCAATATCAAGCGTGTCTTCATTAATCATCGACTGCACTACCACTGGGTAGTTGCCGCCAATCGTGACATTTCCCACCTTGACGGGACGAGTTTTGCGCCGCTTGATAGTGGTTTCAAAGGAGGGTTGACTGGAAGATGCACTGGTAGTGCTTGGATTGGGCAGGGTTTGCATAACCTTTTCTTTAATTTTGGCTTTCCTCTCTGTTTCTCAGATTGCCACAGAAAGGAGCAAATTTGGCTAAGTCCGTTTTTATCTGTTTATATCTGTTTAGTAGTAAGGAGGGATATTGTCAGCAGCAAGCCAACCGTTTTGACAGTCTCTATATCAGTGCTAAAATATACAACTTATATCCGTCTTTATATTGAATAGGAAAACCAAGACTTATATAAGCAAATGATGCAATTCTTTGGCATTCTGCATTCCTAATCATGCACCAAAAGGAGTGTTTAAAGTGTCTGGTTTACTCAGCATTGAAATTTATTTTTGCTTATTTACAAAAAGGAATCGGCTCAAGCTTGAGCCGATTCCTTTTTGTTGCGAAACTACGGGCATTGGGTACCGAGCTAGATACTTTGTAGGGTTTAAACTGAATTCGCCCACTTGTTCGCCCACTCTAAGGTGTGATGAACTTGTTTCAGCGTTGGCGCTTCGCAGTACAACCGCAAAACGGGTTCGGTTCCGCTGAAGCGAATCATCAACCAACTATCATCGGCTAACCGGAACTTATAACCATCAATCGTTAGGCAATCAATTACCGACCGACCGGCAATCTCAGTTAAGGGTGTATTTTGTAATTGTTCTAGCAGGCGCGATCGCACTTCCATACTCGCTAATGGTAGGTCAATGCGGTCGTAGGCAGAATGAAAGCCAGTTTTCTCCTGCAAGCGCTGGTAAAGATCGCTGAGATCCATTCCTGATTGCGCGATCGCTTCTAGCAGATACAGCGCTGACAACAGCCCATCCCGTTCTGGAATATGATTGCCGTAGCCAATCCCTCCTGACTCTTCACCGCCGACTAACACCTGAGTCATTAACATCCGGTCGGCGATGTACTTGTATCCAATAGGCGTCTCATACACCGGCAGATTGTACAGGGCGGCTACGCGGGGAAACAAGTCGGAACCACTCACCGTTTTCACGACTTCTCCCGTCAATCCCCGCCGAGATGCCATATGTTCGATCAAAATTGGGATGAGGATTTGGGAACTGAGGAAATTTCCCTGTCCATCGACAGCCGCAATGCGATCGCTATCTCCATCAAATACAAACCCCACTGCCAACCCATCACCGCTGCGGCGTCGGTGAGTCCGCATCTGCCGAAACATCTGGGAAAGGTAACGCGGCAAAGGTTCCGGTGCACTGCCACCAAATAAAGGATCGCGGGAACTATTAATTTCCTGGATTGGCGTTTGCAGCAGTTGTTCTAGTCCTGTCGCAGCAGCACCGTGCATCACATCAGCAAAGACAGCAAGCTTATGTTGGGCGATCGCATCCTGAATGCAAGCAATATCGACTTTCGCCCGTAGTGCTTCGCAGTAATTGGGCCACGGGTCGAACATCTCGAAGCTTCCCGCCATCGTCGAGTCAGGTGACGGTTCCTTCTCTAACAACGCTTCAATCTGCTGAGTAATTTCCGGAGGTACCGATCCTCCAAATGCACCCTTGACTTTTAACCCTAAATATGATCCGGGATTATGACTAGCGGTTATCACCAAAGCTCCCAAAGCTCTCCGTTGATAAGCCGCCCAGCTGAATGCCGGTGTGGGGGCATAACTACTGCTCAGCAGCACCTCAAATCCGGCTGCTTGCACGACTTGGGCCGCTTTACGGGCAAACGTTTCCGCCATAAAGCGCCGGTCATAACCCACAATAATTGTGCGGCTACCCGTCGTCTCGCCATAGACATTTGCCAGGACTTGTGCCGCCAACGGTGCTACCAAAGCCACCCGCTCAAACGTAAACTCTGCGGCGATGATGCCTCGCCAGCCATCTGTACCAAACTTAATCGGATTAACAGCAACCGGCATAAATTAAGCAGGGGGTTAGTGTTCAGAGATTGCATTAATAACTGGAGGATCTTAGCATTTGTTGTACTCTATAGCCCAATAAAGATTGACAAGTTCACACGCCTAGAGCCACGCCAGTGAAAGAGTTTTGCCTTCAACCGTGTAACTTCAACCAGGCTGAGGTGGGTGAGTTTCTGACTCCAGTGGTAGAGGGTGTGAAGAATTGGGCGATTCTGCGGCTGAGAGCTTTTCCAACAGCGATCGCACCTTCATGCGCTCAATATAGGGCCAGCCGCCTTCTTCTTCCATATCCTTCAGCAGGGCATATAGAGCCTGACGATTATCCGGTAAAGACGCTTGAAACACAGTATCTCGAATCTCACGATGCCAACTTTCTAACGCCCGCAGCAACGCCAACAGAGCCAGAGTATCCCCCTGGCAAGTCTGTGCCAAAGCGCGAACAGAAGTAGCGATCGCTTGCAGTTCCGGCTTCAAAAGCCCCAATTCTAAATTCTGATCGCTGTTCACGCCATCCCCTTTACTCCGTTTGATCAACTCAACTTTAACCGAGTCTTTCACTGACTGGAATGGTCAATTTACACTGAGCTTCAGGATAAAGGCAACACAAAGCCTTGTAAAATTCACTGTAGAGATTCTGAGCCGAACCATTCCGAGCCTGATTAAGAATTTCACTTTTGTCTGTTGTAACTTAAGCCCAATATCAGATTCTACTGGTAGGGATTCCTAGATTAAATATTTGAGGTTGACCATGAGGTATCGCGCTTTCATTGTTGCCTTCCTAGCTTTGTGCTTGGGAGTATTAACTGCTTGTAGTGAAGGTCCAGCAGCTGCGACCAGTGTTCCCACTCCACTCACTTACGACCAAATTCGAGGTACCGGGCTTGCGAATAACTGCCCGCAACTGTCAGAAACGACACGCGGTGCCATTCCCATTCAGCCTGGACAGTCGTATGCTTTGACGAATCTGTGCTTACAGCCAACCAGCTTCTTTGTCAAAGAAGAATCTACAAACAAACGTCAATCCGCCCAATTCGTTCAGGGTAAGTTGTTGACCCGGTTTACTTCTAGCATCGACCAGGTGCTGGGTAAATTGCAAGTTGATCAAGATCGTCGTTTGACCTTTATTGAACAGGATGGTCTCGACTTCCAAGCCATTACCGTCCAGCTACCGGGTGGTGAGCGAGTACCCTTTCTATTCACGATCAAAAATCTGGTTGCCAAAAGCCAGCCAGGAATGGACAGTATTAACACCTCGACTGACTTTGAAGGCGAGTTTAACGTTCCCTCCTATCGGGGAGCAGCTTTCCTCGATCCCAAGGGTCGCGGTGTTGTCACTGGTTATGACAATGCAGTAGCACTCCCCAGTCAAGCCGATCAGGAAGCACTGACACGTGCCAATGTGAAGCGTGCTGAAACCCTTAAGGGCGAAATTTCTCTCCAAGTCGCTAAAGTGGATAACGCCACAGGTGAAATTGCCGGTACATTTGAGAGCGAACAGCCATCCGATACCGATCTAGGCGCTGGCGAAGCTAAGGAAGTGAAAATTCGCGGCATTTTCTATGCTCGGATTTCACCAGATCAGGCTTAAATCTGCTCGTTAGCACCGAGCCACGCGGCTTGGCTTTGCTGGCAGGTGAAGAAAAGGGGTTTGGAACCCCTTTTTTCTTTTCCTTAGCAAGGTCAGCATCTGCTGTTTAATCCTTCTGCCTACACTCCGCAATCATGTGAGTGATTCCCACAAGAGAGTTTCTCGGTGAAAATGCTGTTGTAATTGACCAGGTTCAGAGAATAAACTGAATTTTGAAGCGAGGAAAAGAAAGCAACTTATCGCAATTTGGGGAAAAGGCTACATTCCTGGGCGTTTCCCCAACTGCATTTGTTCGCTTTCCGGCTTAAAGTTTTGTTATCGCAACCTATGTTTAGTATCACAGCACCCACTTCAAAAACAGAATATAACTGAAACAAACGTTTTTAACCGGGCCACTCTACCAACTGAATTTCGTATATGTATAGCACTGCCACTCCTGAACTGAAGCATGAAAGCTTACGGCTGTTGCGAGAGTACCAGCAAAATCGTTTAGATACTGTTCGCAATCAGCTGGTAAAACTGAATTTTGGATTGGTGAGAAAAGAAGCACATCACTGGACTAATCAGTGTACAGAAAGTTATGAAGACTTGCTTCAAGTCGGCTGTTTAGGCTTAATTCGAGCAATTGAGCGCTTTGACTTGTCCAAGGGTCACGCCTTCAGTTCCTTTGCTATCCCCTACATTCGCGGAGAAATTCAGCACTATTTACGGGATAAAGGCGGCTCATTCCGCATTCCTCGCCGTTGGGAAGCACTGCACTATCAGGCAGTTTCTTTGACGCGGTATTTCCAGCAGAAGTACAACCGACCTCCTACCGATTCAGAGGTGGCAGCAAAGCTAGAAATTTCACAGGCAGAATGGCAGGAAATCAAGTTGGCCTTTCAAAACCGCGAACTTGTAAGTTTAGATGTACCCCTAGGGGATGGTTCGGAAGGTGAAACTTGCTTAGGTGAAATCGTCCCAGACCCGCAATATCGGAGTTTTCAGTTAGCGCAAGAAGACCAGCTTCGCCTGCAACAAGCTTTAGTTCAGCTAGAAAAGCGAACCCGCGAAATCTTGGAATTTGTTTTCTTACACGACTTAACGCAAAAAGAAGTTGCAGAACGCTTAGATATCAGTGTTGTGACAGTTTCTCGGCGGGTAAAAAAGGGACTGGATGCACTGAAAAAGTCAATGGTAGGGATTGACGATTGATTCTTCCAACAACCGGAAACTGAGATTCCCGATTCCTGGAAGATAAGGAACACAAACGCGATGAATCGATCTCTGTCCACTAAACTGAATATATAGATGGGTGTTTTTGCACACATTTAATAAAATAAATTATCCGCATATATATTAGAACTGTTGAAAGCAGACAGGGAATTTCTATTGGCGGATGCAGGTAAAGCACTGGGAGACTGGTCATGCGTCAACATTCATGGATTGCGTTTTTGGGAATACTTGCTGTGTTAGCGGGTGGCTGTTCGCAGGGAGAGGATACGGCTGTAGCTCCTAGCCCTAGCATTGTTCCAGTTCCCGCTCCGTCTGTTTCACCAACAACCCCGCCATTTACCGAGCCTCCGACAGTTACCCCAAAACCGCCCCTTCCTGGGCTTTCTGGCTTGATTCCATCTACGAACTCTGATGCACGGCTGCGAGAAATTCAGAAAGGGCGGCAAGATCCGTTTGCACTTGTTCCCCTGAAACCAATTGTGGAAGTGACACCAAACGAGACGGGTTCGGGTTCGCCTCCCCCTCCGTTTCCGGCTCCTGGTGTAGCTCCTCCTCAGGGTTTGACTCCTAGCGGGCGTCCCATTCCCGTACCGCCACCCCTGCCCAATGTCAGACCTCCCAGACCGAATCGAGGCGGAGGCAATGGCAGTCAAGGGAGTACAGGCGGAGGGAGGACAATACCACGCGCTCCCGCTCCCAGTAGGCCAAATGGGGTGCCTCCGCGTGGGAGAAACACTACACCTCCAGGGAACAGAAACCGTGTAGCTCCAATCCCGATTGTTACGGCTCCTCGGATTCCTGCTCCCGCGCCACTTCTACCCAAACTGCCACCGCTACCAGAACCAAACCTGGCAAGAAGTGTAGAAGTCACAGGAGTGGTTCAGGTGGGTGGTGAACCTCAGGCAATTGTGAGGGTACCAAACGAGCCAAGTCGCTACGTTGGAGTGGGACAGCGCTTATCTAATGGACAGGTGCTAGTCAAGCGGATTGAAGTCAATAATGGTGCCAGTCCGGTAGTGATTCTGGAGCAATACGGCAGAGAAGTTGCCAGACGGGTTGGGGAAAAACCAGTTGCAACGCCCGATCAACCTGGTACACCAACGGCTGTTGCTCCTGCTAAGGAGCCAGGAATCAATGGCTCTCCTCAAGCTTAAACAATTACCACGATTCAGTTGTTGTAGGAGTTGAAAGGGTGCAAACTGCTGGAGGAGAACGCCTGCGGTATGAAATTCGCTTCCCTGGGTTACCCTTAGCGGTATATCGGGAAATTACTGCCCATTTGCGTCAGGTGGGAGGAGTAGATACAGGTTTGGTTCCCCAGCCTTCGGGGCAATCGTTTGACTATTATCAAAGCCAAGTTGGCGGCTTGTGGATTCAGTATGCAGCAGATGCCGATTCATTGAGTCACCAATGGGTCACGCAGATTTTGGACTACTATAGTCAGCGCTATTGTCCTTGGGAGGAAAACCAATAAATTTTGGATTTTAGATGAGATTAAATCTAAAATCTAAAATCTTCAGTGTCATGAAGTTATCGTCATTGCAATGACCTAACCCCCTACCCCCGAAAGGGGTAAAGTTAAAATCCAGGGGGTGAAAAACTCATGACACTCGCTAAAATCAAAAATCTAAACAATGGGAAGCATTAAAGCGCTAAAGGGAACGCGGGATATTCTGCCCGAAGAAGTCGGGTACTGGCAATGGGTAGAATCGGCCGCACGGGATATTCTAAGCAGAGCAGCTTATCAAGAAATTCGCACCCCAATTTTTGAGCTGACGGCGCTATTTGAGCGCGGGATTGGCGAAACCACAGACGTGGTCGGAAAGGAAATGTACACCTTCAAGAGTCGGGGGGAAAAGCCCTATTCCATGACCCTGAGACCGGAGGGAACGGCTGGGGTTGTGCGTTCTTATATTGAACACGCGCTTGATGTCAAAAGTGGGATTCAGCGCCTCTGGTATTTGGGGCCGATGTTTCGTTACGAAAATCCCCAGAACGGACGACAGCGGCAATTTCACCAGCTGGGTGTAGAGGTGTTGGGGACTGCCGATTCGAGGGCAGATGCAGAGGTGATCGCGATCGCTACCGATATTCTGCAAACCCTCGGTCTAAAAAATCTCCGCATGGATATTAACTCAGTCGGAAATCCTGAAGATCGACAGCGTTACCGGCAAGCACTGGTAGATTACCT
This sequence comes from Trichocoleus sp. DQ-U1, assembly GCF_039961925.1. Taxonomy (NCBI): domain Bacteria; kingdom Bacillati; phylum Cyanobacteriota; class Cyanophyceae; order Leptolyngbyales; family Trichocoleusaceae; genus Trichocoleus; species Trichocoleus sp. DQ-U1. The sequence continues at coordinate 58,250 of NZ_JAMPKB010000024.1, forward strand.
GACTCCCTACAAAGAAGAGTTAGACCCAGATTCGCAGGTACGGCTGAGTCGCAATCCCTTGCGGATACTCGATAGTAAGGATCGGGAGACGCAAGCAATTGTTCAAAATGCTCCCAGTATCTTGGATTATCTGAGTGCAGATTCTGGTCGTTACTTTGAGCAAATCCAAGCACGTCTGGATGATTTGGGGATTGCTTACCAACTCAATCCGCGTCTGGTGCGCGGTCTGGATTACTACACCCACATTGCCTTTGAAATTATCTCGGACGACCTGGGAGCGCAAGCAACTGTCTGTGGTGGCGGACGCTACGATGGGCTGGTAGCAGAACTAGGGGGACCCAAGACACCAGCAGTGGGTTGGGCAATGGGCTTAGAACGCTTGATCATCCTGTTGCAACAGCTGCAAGAGGTACCCGTCCCGGCGTTGGATTTTTACGTTGTTTCCAGAGGCGAGAAAGCAGAATCCCAAGCTTTACAATTGGCTCAAAAATTACGTCAAGCTGGGTTTAGCGTGGATCTAGACCTGAGTGGAAGTGCTTTTAAAAAGCAGTTCGCTAGGGCTGACCGTAGCGGTGCAGTTGCTTGCTTGGTTTTGGGAGAAGAGGAAGCAGAGAACCAAACTGTCAAGCTGAAGTGGATGGCATCGAAAGAGCAGAGTGCGATCGCTCAAAGTGAATTATTAGGAACGATCGAGGAACTGCGGCAGCAGATTAAAGTAAAAAGGTAACAAGAATATGAAGTATGAAGTGTGAAGTTTGGCGTGTAATAATACGTCACACTGTCTTTCAGCCGCGCCTCTAATAACTTCATCCTTTATACTTCATCCTTTATGCTTGCTGCTTGCCTCCTATGGAATACTGGCAATTTCTAATACAACAAGAGGGTGATTCTTCCTGGCTCTCCCTAGAGACGCCAAGTGTGGAAATCCAAGAAGGTCGGTATCGGGTGGTTGCTCACTCCAGCCGTCCCAACACCGAGGTGGAAATTCGCATCACCTATGACAGCACTGAGGAAGTTCCCCCCAAGCGGCGGTTTCAGAAGCGATCGCGCCGCACCAACGCCGAAGGCTTGATGGTGGTCATTCCCTTCACCTATCTCAAGTCGGGGCGCTGGGAGTTGCGCTGCTCTGGCGATATCATGTCAGATTTCCTCGGCAACACTTGGCAGCAGGCAATTCAATTCCAGGTTTTTCCAACCACCCCGGCAGATGCAGATGTCGATTTAGTTGGACACATGCGACCCGTTTGGAGTGCCCAGGTAGGTGTCGCCACCGAAACCGTCCAAGAATCATCCGCAGGTTCTGCCGCTGACCGCCCCGTTAACCCTGCCCCGACAACCACTGAAACGCTCACCGCCGACGTTGACCTTCCGAATCCAGTGCCTCCTTCCCCAGAGGACGAATCAGTGACAGAGGCGATGACTAATGCTGGCTGGGAAGAAGACGATGATGAGGCAGTCAATGAATTATTCCTCTCTTTCGGGGCATCGGAGGCACAAAGATGGGAGACGGCACTCAACCGCACCCCTCCAAAGGCGGCAGTGCCCGTCAGCCGCCTCGTAGAACACTCGCTACAAATGGTGGACGAAATCTTACAGGAAGTCGTCGATCCCGTCTGGCAAGCGTTTGAGCCGACATCTACGGCTCGTGGAGCTATCCCGCAGAGTGAGTTTTCCCGCGATTCCTTAACGTCTCCCCCTGTCAGTAACTCGTCGGAGCTTTCCTTTGCTGCCGCCGGAAGAAGTTACTCAGCAGAAACTGAGCCACCTGAAATTGATGAAGCACCGATCCGACTGACCCTCGATCGGGAGACGCTGGTCGTGCGTCGAGGAGAGCTGATTGCCTTCAGCGGACAAGTAGAGATCCTAGACAGTTTTAGGGATTTGCATCTTTTGCCGCCAGACGTACTGCGAATTGAAATGCGCGATCCGCAAAACTCACAAATCTTGGTAGATGTCCAGCAGCTGATACCCGAACAGGTGCCGAGTTTTTCTTTTAGCTGTAATTTAGAGCTGCCCGAAAATTGCCAAACCCGTTTGATTTTAGGAGAAGTCACGTTAATCGATGCGGCTGAGACAGTCTTGGTGACTCACGCCTTTACCGTGACAGCCGATTTGGAAGACTTGCTCGATGCGATCGCTCACGATAAACAGCACGCAAATTTATTGAACCCGCCGTTAGATTCCCTTTTAGGAGAGACACCCCCGATCGATTCATCTTTCCTCGATCTGGTGGAAACGGCAAAAGATACTCCGCCGCTGCACTTAGAACCTTTACCTAATAAACCCCTACCGGAGCAGATTGCTAAATCCGATCCTGCCATTGCAGCGCTTAAACCCCCGGAACTTCCAGCAATTGCTTCCGATACTGAGGCAACAGGGAACGGGGAGGCAACCGATAGCGATGAGCCTGAGGACATTCTCGCTTTGGGCGATCGCAATACATCAGTGACTTCTGAACCTCCGCCGGTGGTATCCCTTCCCCCGCAACTTTATCGACCCGATCCTGCCAATCCAGTTAATCGATCGCTTAAACTTCCGGTGATTTCTGATGCGATGCCTGCAACCGAGCGCATCGAGAATGGCGACACATCCGCTGCGAAAGAGGAAGATTTATCTTCTGCACTAAATCCTCCCCAACCTGTTGATGCCGCCCCTCCTGAGGGGGCTGCGCCTGATGTAGAGCAGTTATTTGATAATTTATTGAATCACTTAGCTCAGACTTGGCAGCGTTCGGAGGAACCCGATGGAACAGATGCCAGCGCTGATGCCGATACAGATTTGCATAGTCAGCAGGACGTAGGTGTTGAAGATGCTTCTGATATCGAGGGAGCAGAACACTCCGCTGAACACTCCGCCGAACAAAGAGAAGCGCATCTCTCCGCTGACTCTCAAGCATCGCCCTTAGATACGGCTTTTGCGACCCTGAAGCTGCAAGATCGTTTTTTGTCCCGGTTGAACGACCTGGCAACGGATGAGGAATCTTCAGCATGGCTGCAACCGGAAGAGGTATTTGCAACGGAGGAGGAATCTACCGAGGAAGCAGAGCCTTCAGCAGACCTGACCGAGGGCAGCGAAGACACTGACGTTGCCGATGATGACGTTGCCGATGGTGACGTTGCCGATGGTGACGTTGCGGATGGCACCGAAGCAACTGCTGCCGAGCCGCAGGGGGAAACGGATGACCGTTTGCCACCAATGCCGACAGACTGGGAACTTGTAGCACTATTGCTTGACCAACAACCTCCCCTCCCAGAGTTGGAGGAAGAATTGGGTGAAGATGGCGGTATTGCCAGCGATGCAACGAACAATTCCCAAGAGGTGGGAGCCGCCTCTGGTCAACTGCCAGCAACTCCGCAGAACCCGGTTGAGATGGCTAAGAATGTTTTATCGATGGCAGAGTCTGCGGTTAACTGGACAGAGCGAGAGATTGTGGTAGACGATGACCCTTCTGAACTCCCTCCCAGCACCAGTGGGCGAGGCGGGTATGGCTCGCGAGAAGCTTCCTCTAGGGGGGTACAACCAGGGCGATCGCGTTTTGCCAATGCGGGGCGGGGGGTTCCCCCAGAACCGCAGCCATCGTCGCTGGACGAGGAACCCGTGCCAGAGCCTGAGCTAGTTTTACCCGAAGGCGAACTGATTGCCGGACAACCGTTGGCTGTCCGCCTGACGTTGCGATCTGAGTCCCCCCGGCTCTATGTCAAGCTGTGGGTGCATGACCGCCAAACGCGATCGCTGCTGGATGGCCCCCGGTGGCTAGTCGATTTTATCCCTACTGGTTTAGAATCCCTAGAGGCAACGACTCAACTAACTGTGCCATTTGGGAGCGTAGAAATCCGTTTTGAAGCTGTCGCGGTTGATACTTATACCCAACGAGAGAGCCATAAAGTAACTGTTGACCGTATAGTTATTCCCCCCGATTTGCCCAACTGGTCGCTAGATGAGTTTGCGGATTAGGCGCTTGTTAAAAATTTTTATGATTCGGTTTTTGGCTACCAATTCACTGTAAATTCAATTACGAAAGCTGTTTCATTAAAATAGGAAATTTAAAGATGGGAGCTTCATTCTTACCCTCAATCCTAGTGCCGCTAACTGGCTTGATCTTCCCGGCTGTCGCGATGGCCTTCTTGTTTCTTTACATTGAACACGAAGATCCAACGGGAATTTAACTTTAGCTGGGCATTAGTTGGGCAATGGAAAAAACCGCCTGTTCTAGTCAGAGAGGCGGTTTTTTTTGATGATTTGATGAGAGTTCTCTCAAATCTAGTTGATTACCCAGCTTTTCTCTACAAAGAGGAGCCTAGACCAGCGTAGGCACCATAGAAGAAAACACCTAGCACAGCGATCGCGCCCAGACCAGCGACGGTAGCTACAATCCACAACGGGATTCTTCCACTTCCAGACACAGCTTTTCCCTCCTAATTAAACTTAAAAATGATGCAGTCAAGCCCAGTTAGTTAAAGAAATAACTGGAAAACAGGATACCAAGGACAAAAACCAGTAGCAAGCCCAAGTAAAGAGAAGTACGGTTTAACTCAACTGGTTGATTATTGGGATTTGGACTCCGTTCTGGCATAATTAGGTTTCTCCTATCGTTGAATAAATTGCATAGAAGCGATCGCGCCCAAGAAAAAGATTGTTGGGACAGCCAGCGTATGAACCGCTAGCCATCTAACGGTAAAAATGGGATATGAAACTGGCTGATTGGGCGTATTAGTAGTCATGTTCTGCCACCTCTTTTAAACGACTTACTTGTTGACACTCCCAATTCTTTTGATAGAAATGGGACTTTTCGTACCGTAACGGGAAGGCTTTTCCTGCAAAAAGGGCTTCGTAAACCTATATTGAGCCTACTGACCCTTTGAAGTCTCCTCCAACCAGCTAGAGGTGATTCTTTTTCCAAACACTTCCGTATACCTACGGTACTTCACTACCGATGTATCAAACTGGATTCCCGTTCGCTCTTTAGAGCCGAATTGATGCGGTACTTTTAATCCCTTTTTTGCATCAAATCCAGCCAAAATTACCCCGGCAATCCTAACACAAATAGGTGCTTTTATTTTCACACCCAGCGATGTCTAGAGACTGCCCGCTTATTTTATAAAATCCTCGATTTGTTGCTTGGATTCAAAGCGATCTTGAACAATCGGCACTTCCTGCCGAGTTGGGGTGTAATACTCGTTGGGGCGGGGTGTCCCAAAGGCATCGTATGCAAGACCTGTGCTAACAAATAGCCAGCCTGCAATAAATAATGCAGGGATGGTGATGCTGTGAATTACCCAGTAACGAACGCTTGTAATAATGTCCGAAAATGGACGCTCTCCAGTTGTACCAGCCATTCAGATTCCTCCTCTGACAACAATTAAAAGCTAACTTAATTATGATACGAAACTCGGTAGAGAGTCACAAGCAAAGCATTAGTTGTATGACAATAATCTTGCTTTCCTCTTCAAGCCGCTTGCGACGAACCTTCGTATTTCAACAAAACACCTCGCTGACCTATGATAAATCCTTGCTGGGGTGTTAGAAACATAATCCTGTAAAGATTGGAAGGGATATCCTCTATCTCGCGAGCTTTTTCCCAAGTTTTGCCGCCATCCAGACTCCGCAGCAAATTTCCACTGCCTCCTGATACCCAAACTTCCTCAGGTGTCCGGTATGCCAAATCGAGTAAACCCCAACTGGTGGATACCTCTGGATATTGTGCTTCTTCCCACTCGTCTGGCTTTTCAGGACTGCTAAATTGTAGCTGACCGCCCCGCGCCAGCATCCACAGCCGACCATCTTGTGCAAACCCCATATTCTCCACTCTTCGGGAGCTATTTCGATTATGGGGAACCCAGGCATCTAGACCCGGCTCCCAAGTGGAGTAGAAGTTACCTTTGGCAGACACCGCAACATATTTGCCATCGGGAGAGCGAGACATATTGCGGACAACGCCCACCGCTTCTTGCACCATCGCTTTCCAAGTCTGTCCTGCGTCTTGAGTGCGATAAATTGCCCCAACGTTGGTGCTCATCTCAGCGGAGTTCGGACCGAGTGCCACAATTTTATTGGGTGCCCCCGGTAACTTGTTACTCAGCGCGATGCGAGTCCAAGATTTTCCCCCATCTGTGGTGTGGAGCAAGATAGAGGGTTCGCCTGTAATCCAGCCTTCTTGATCGGCAAAACTCACGCCAGTAAAGCGGTATTGCCGATCTCCCAGTTCCAGGTTTCTAGACTCCCAAGTCTTGCCGCCATCGGTTGTCTCCAACAGTGTGGAGTCACTCCCCACAACCCAGCCATGATTGGGGTCGCCCGTAAAAGCGAGATCCTGTAAGTTTGCCTGTGTTGGTAGAGAAATGGCGTGCCAGGGGCTGTTGCTCACCGAAGGAACTTGACTGCAACTGGCGCAAAAGAGGACAACTGCCAACAATATTGCAATTTGTTTCAGCTTTCTCACAAATAAATTCATACTATCTAGAACTGGTGCGTGCAAATCTTCTACTATACGAGTGTTAATCCAGCGAATGCGGCGGGGATTCGCTTCATCTGTTGCAAGCTGAGGCTGGTTTTATTGCAAACCATAGAGACTGATAAAGAACAAGAAGCCCAAGGCTAATGCCCCAAAAATGAGAAGATTCTTCTGTCCTGGGGTTAAACGGTTAACGCCTAGACCATAGCTCAGATTTTCCTTGAATCCAGAGGGGGAGCCTACAACGCCAATGTTTTGAAACTGTGTTTTTCGCACCCCACAAATTGGACAGCGCCAATCTATTGGCAATTCTTCAAAGGATGTCCCTGAGGGAACGTTACTCTTACTATCACCTTTAGTCGGCTCATAAATGTAGCCACAGGCGCGACATTCATAGCGATCTAGTGGTTGGGCATCGACGGCTTGATTGCTCATGGCTCAAGATAAAATTGAGAAGCCAATCTTAAAATGTATGTTAAAAATTATGCCATAAGTAGGGGATTTTCTTAATATTGTTTAGCTTGCCTCTGCCTTGAGGAGAGGACTTCGCTGTCATCCCTCGCTAGCAGTAACGTTGCCCGCTTCAGTAGGAGCCTTGACTAGAAAAGCTGAACGGGTCTATCAGAAAACAGTATCGATGATCGACGTTCGCTGCCCCGCCACTAGCAACTTTGGCAGAGGCAGGCGCTTTATAATGTATAAATGTGAAGAAGTAATAACAGCCGTCCTTTCATCTGAGTGGTAGTACAAGATCGTGTTTGTCCTCAGTGGGTATGAGTATTTTTTAGGCTTCTTGCTAGCTTCCAGTCTGGTGCCGATTTTGGCGCTGACTGCCTCCAAGCTCCTGCGGCCCAGTGGTAGTAGTCCAGAGCGGCGCACCACTTACGAATCTGGCATGGAACCGATTGGGGGAGCCTGGATTCAGTTCAACATCCGGTATTACATGTTTGCGCTGGTTTTCGTCATTTTTGATGTTGAAACTGTTTTCCTGTATCCGTGGGCCGTTGCCTTCAATCGCCTGGGTGTACTGGCGTTCATTGAAGCTTTGGTCTTTATTGCAATTCTTGTAGTTGCTCTTGTTTATGCGTGGCGCAAAGGAGCCTTGGAATGGTCATGAAATCTAACGGTAACAGTGATATTGCTGCCTTTGAGGCGCAGCAGAAAGAGAAGATCCTTAACCCGATTGAGCGACCTTCTGTTACTCAAGAACTTTCTGAAAATGTCATCCTGACAACGGTTGACGACCTTTACAACTGGTCGCGGCTTTCCAGCCTGTGGCCTCTGTTGTTTGGAACCGCCTGCTGCTTCATTGAAGTGGCGGCGATGATTGGCTCCCGATTTGACTTTGACAGATTTGGTCTAGTTCCCCGTTCTAGCCCTCGGCAAGCAGATTTAATTATTACTGCTGGCACGATTAACATGAAGATGGCACCGGCTCTGGTGCGCCTTTATGAGCAGATGCCAGATCCCAAGTACGTGATTGCAATGGGAGCCTGCACGATTACTGGCGGGATGTTCAGCGCTGATTCCCCGACTGCGGTGCGGGGTGTGGATAAGCTGATTCCTGTCGATGTCTATTTGCCTGGATGTCCCCCACGTCCGGAAGCGATCATGGATGCGATCATTAAACTGCGGAAGAAAATCGGGAACGATTCTATCCAAGAGCGGGATCAGTTTCAGCAAATCCATCGCTATTACAGCACCACTCACAAGATGCAAGCTGTAGAAACCATCCACGATGGCAAGTATTTACAGTTGGCTACTCGCCAAACTCCGCCGCAAGAGCTGGCGGCAGCGATGGGTATGCCTGTAGCACCAGCACTGTTGACGGCAGAAAAACAGGAGGAACCTCGTGGCTGAAGCAGAATCCCCAGCAGAATCTTCAGGGGAACCCCAAGCAGAATCCCAAATTGTGGAAGCGGGTAAGGTTTCCCTTTGGTTGAAGGAAAACGGTTTTGAGCATCAGGAACTAGAACGCGATCGCAGTGATGTTGAGATCATCAAAGTTGACCGGGACTTCTTGATTCCGATTGCTACAGCTCTCTACGCTTACGGATTTAACTACCTCCAGTGTCAAGGTGGATATGATGCGGGGCCGGGAGAGGAATTGGTTAGCTTCTATCATCTAATCCAAGTGAGCGACAATGCTGACAGACCGGAGGAACTGCGGCTGAAGGTGTTTTTGCCGCGAGATGACGCTAGAGTTCCTTCGGTATATTGGATTTGGAAGACGGCAGACTGGCAAGAGCGGGAAGCTTTTGATATGTATGGCATCGTCTATGAAGGACACCCGAACCTGAAGCGGCTTTTGATGCCGGAAGATTGGGTAGGCTATCCGTTGCGGAAGGATTATGTCTCGCCTGATTTTTACGAGTTGCAGGATGCTTATTGATTCAGGCAAAAGGCAATTAGTCAAAGAAAGACTTTTTCCGGGTTGACTTGTGGAAAGCACTCACTTTTTGTTTGAAGTGGGTGCTTATTTTTTTAGCGAAGGAACCGTAGCGATAGAACATGAAAGTGTCTCTACTTGAAATGAGGAACTCAAGCGAGGTTGTATCAAATATTACTGAAATTTAATGCGTATTGACCTATATTTTAAGAATGGGGATCTATGCGTCCAGGTAAATGATTTTTAAGTTAAGTAAGCAACGATTTTGGTGTAGTAATACTTAAGTTCGCTGGGTAGATAAATGCTGGGTAGATAAATAGCGATCGCACCCGATTACTCCCCTAAACCCATAAAATAAATCAACAACTTGAATGGCAGGGGTAGTGGCGCGTGAAGTTGTCGTCAAAGGGCGTTTATAAAGTCGAAAGTCAGGCAAAAGAGCAATCTGCTCGCGTAGCTTCGCCAGTAGAGTATGACCTGCAACCGATTAACAGACTTTTAGCAGTTGCTGCTTCTAAGGGAACCTACCATCTGCATCCCTCAGAAGGGCATGAAATACCCCTAGGATGCCCCAGAATACCAGCGTCTTTACAACTGCGACAGTATCAGCAGGAAGCGGTTGCTAGCTGGTTTGCCAATCAAGGCAGAGGAACGCTGAAGATGGCGACGGGGAGTGGAAAGACGATTACGGCGCTAGCGATCGCTACCTCACTCTATCAACAAATTGGCTTGCAAGTGTTGCTGGTAGTGTGTCCCTATCGACATCTGGTGACACAGTGGGCGCGAGAATGCGAGAAATTTGGACTACAGCCAGTTTTAGCTTTTGAGAATGTACGCAACTGGCAGAGTCAGCTATCAACGCAACTCTACAATCTGCGTTCTGGCAATCAACGGTTTCTCACACTCATTACAACAAATGCCACCTTGATGAGTGAAGGATTGCAATCTCAACTTAAATATTTTCCAGACAAAACGCTAATTGTAGGAGATGAAGCGCATAATCTCGGTGCAAGGCAGTTGGAGAAGAGTTTGCCTTCTAAGGTGGGGTTAAGACTGGCGCTGTCGGCAACACCGGAACGGTATTTTGATGATGAAGGAACGCAATCTTTATTTGATTATTTTGGCAGAGTTTTAGAGCCGGAATTTACGCTGAAAGATGCAATTCAACAGGGGGCGTTGGTGCATTATTTGTACTACCCTATCCTGGTAGAACTAACAGAGGCAGAAGCCCGTGCTTATGTAAAATTAACCGCTAGGATTGGCAGGGCGCTGTTGTTCCAGGAACGCAAGAACGGTGCTAGCAAAAGCAATTGGGAAGACCGTGAAGAACTCAAGCCATTGTTGATGCAACGGGCGAGATTAATTGGCGCTGCTACCAACAAGTTAACTGCTTTGCGCCAGTTAATGAGTAAACGCTTGGACACGACGCACACTTTATTTTATTGCGGAGATGGTTCTGTAGAAAGCACGCGCCAATTGAAAGCCGTTGCTAAAATTTTGGGAGATGAATTGGGATACAGAATAAACACCTACACTGCCCAAACTCCATTATCAGAAAGAGAAAATTTGCGGTGTCAATTTGAGTCGGGAGATTTACAAGGTTTGGTGGCGATTCGGTGTCTAGATGAGGGTGTCGATATTCCAGCAATTCAGAATGCTGTAATTTTAGCCAGTAGCAGCAATCCGCGCCAATTTATTCAGCGTCGAGGACGAATTTTGCGCCCTCACCCAGGCAAGCAACGCGCTACTTTATTTGACATGATTGTAGTGCCGCCAGAGTTAGATCGGGAAACTTTGGAAGTAGAACGCAATTTGTTAAGAAAGGAATTGCGGCGATTTGTAGAGTTTGCTGACTTAGCGGATAATGCGGGCGAAGCCAGAGTAAAATTACTGGATTTACAGAGAAACTACGAGTTAATGGATATGTAATGCTTTGGCTGAATCTAGTATTCCTTAATGGGTTGTAAAAGCAAATATACCTGGCGATTAGAAATCGCGGCTACACAAACAAAGTCCGCCTACGCGGACTTCTGAAACCCGCGTAGGCGGGTTTAGTTGAATAAATGCGAAGCAACTTCTGCCCCCCTTCGGAAGAAGGGGGGTAAGGGGGGTTGGCGTAGATGCGAATTCTATTCGCCCTCTTTACTCACATAGAATTGTGAGATCACCAGAAATAACCGGGTACTACGGTTGTCTGGCGATCGCTTGAGTCATACTTCAGCAGATACTCGTGAGCGATCGCATCCAATTCTCGCAACCTTTCGGCTTCAGTTTTGCCAACCTCAGTATCGGTGGATAATAGAATCACCTGATGACTCGCAGAGGGAAAATATCGCTCAACTAAATTCTGTCGGTGAGAAGAATCTAGTCGCCCCAGCGGTGTGTCGATTGCTACAGGTAAGTGGTGTCCGGCGACTCGTGCTAATCCCCATAAGAAAGCGATCGCTAGTAATTGTTTTTCTCCAGCTGAGAGGCGATGCTTTGGTACGGGTTGTCCCTGCGGATCGTAGATAGAAAGGCTGAAGGTTTGAGTGTCAATGGCTACGCGATGCACTAAGTCAGATTTGTGCAGCAGATAGCGGAAACACTCGGTTACTTCTATTTCTAATTTATTCAGTTTTTTCAGGGTTAATTTTTCCCGAAATAGCTTTAGGGTCGCTTGAACTTTGGCAACGGAGGCGATAATGTGCTGATTATTTTTTAGCTTGATATTGTCTTCGCTATAGTCTGCTAATTCTTTTTTGGTTTTAGCGATCGCTCTCATTAATTCTTCACAACGGCGGGTAGCCATTTCATGAGCAACTTGAGCTTTTGCGACTGCATTATTCGCTTCTCTAACAGCGTCTTGTAGTTGTTGATACGCTTCTGGAGAAGCAGCAGTGGCTATCTGTCTATCGAGAGCATCTATCTCAATTTCTAGGTTTTCTAGTTCTTCTAGTTTTTCTTTGGCTCTAAATTTAGCAGTATTGATGCCAAAATTTAAGAAGTTATCCAGTTCCTTAATTTCTTCTAATTCTGCTAATAACCAGGGACTTTCATTGTTCGCAATTTCTTCCTCAAGTTGTTGATTTTCTTGGTCTAGGAAAAATTTTATTTTGTCAAGTTGCTCGGAAACTAATGACAATTCGGCAATATAATTTAGGAGACGATAGTCTCGTTCTACCAAAACATCCCGTGCGATTTTTTTCTGTTGTTGGCGGCTTTCCTTTTCGGCTTGGCATTTAGCTTGTTCAAGCAAGGGAGAAATTAAAGTGAGGGGAAAGCTACCAGCAGCTAATTCTCGCAGCGCTTCCCGCGTTTTTTCTGCCTGGGTTGTGAAATGGTCTTTTTGTTTTTCTAGACGGTTGCGATCGCTGGCAAGTTTTCCACCTTCGTACAGGAATTTTTCAGAGGCTTCGCGCTGCTTTTTTTCAGCCATCTCTAACTTATTTTGCAGAGAACCTACTTCTTGGGTTGCAGCTTCTAATTCATCTTTTTGTACATTAAGTTTTTGTTCAATTTCTTCTAACGTAGCGAGTTCTTTAGCGCTAGCAATTTCTTTGCGCTTACGGCTAACGAGGATATCTAAATCGGCGGATAGACGTTCTGAGAGTTCTAAGCCTAATAGCGATTGAATTGCCCCGACAACTAAGGGGGGTGGAGTGTCTAATTCGGCAAGTTCTTTTACCTGTTCGCCGTCAAACAAAAATAAATTAGAAATTCCCAGCGGTAGTAGGTTTTCAATATATTCGTCCCAGGTGTTGGCAAGGGCTTTATCGGGCCATTCATCCCATTCATCCTTAAGGAGAATCCCTAAAGTGTCTTTACCGTCTTTGGGTTCTTTTTCCCAATATCTGACAATTCTTAAAGTAGTGGGTTTGTCGTCTTGGATGACTTCAAAAGCTAATTCAATTCGGGCTTTTTCTGTGGGTGGGGTGTTGCGGTTGACTGACTGGGTAAGAAAGTCGTTATAGCTTAAGTTGCCGCGTGTAGAACATTGGGCGCGAGAACCGTATAAAGCAAGGCGAATGGCGTCCATCAGGGTCGTTTTACCGCCGCCGTTCATGCCTCCAATTAAGATAATTGGGCGGGTATTTTCATCCGTTTCGGGGCGGAGGTTGATGACTTGTCGCCCCAGATAAGGGCCGAAGTTTTGCAGGACGAGTTCGAGGAATATCACAGCTTATTGAGAATAGGTAATCGGTAACGGCTAATGGGTAATCGGGAATAAACAGCACTTATTCATTAGCGTCATCTGCTTTTGGCGGTGGAAATTTCATGCTTGCCCAACTTAGCTGTTTCACTTTATCAATATCGCCTTCTACAACAGCGTTTTTCAATTCGCGCTGATCGTGGGCATTTTGAATTGCATCCTCTTTCGATCGAGAACTGCTTTCAAAGCATTTATCCAGTTTTTCGTAAACGCCGCGCCGCGATTTGACATGAAATTGACGTTCTGTATCTAGCAGTTTCGCCATCAGTTCTAGGTGCATTTCATCATTGCAGATTTCTTGTAGCACTTCCCACTCATCACTGCCTAGGAGTTTCCTCTCAGCACCAGGACGAATGTCTTGGAACGATTCGCCTGTGACTTCTTCGTAAATACGCGGCAAGCTGTCATCAAATTCGTGTCTTTCTTCTAACCAAATGCGACGAATTTCACTTAACTCTTCACAGGTTATTAGGGTGATATCGTGCATATCTTCAGGTGCTTTGCGGCGAATTTCAGTTTGAACAGTGAGAAGTCGCCTTAGTAAATGATCCCGCGCTTCTTTAGTATAGGGGCCAGGAATAGGCTCAACGGATATTTGCCCATCTAAATTTCGCTCATAGAGTTGGACATTACCTTTTCTACGTCGAAAATCACGTCGATCCCGACTATCTTCAACATCCAATTCAATACGAAAATCGAGCAGAGGCTGTAACCACTCTTTCTCTTCGTCATTTTGAATCATCGCCGTCAGCGATTTATCTTGAGTAACCATCGTGCAAACCCAACACCCAAAACGAGAACTGCCACAACTAGGGGTGGAAGTATCGACAACCAAGGGACATTCATTATCAGCGCTAGCACCTCGGTACATCGCGAATAAGTCTTTGTTGCTGTATCCCCAAGGGTTTGACCACTGCATCAGATAAAGCCAAACTTCATCATCACGCCAGTCTTCAATAGGGCTGTAAACTAGGGAGTTTGGCAAATTCATATTGGGGCTAAGGCGATCGCGTACCCGCTTGGCTTCCATTTTTTTCATTCTGTAAGCACGTTTAGTGCTTTCAGCTTTTCGAGTACCTAAGACAAGGATAGTTTCACCACTGGTTCGGATGAGATCCCGAATAAAACGGTTGGATGGATTAATTTTCAGTCGTTCAGTACACCAGCGAAATTTACCTCTAGGCGCTGGATAGCCTTTACCAATCAGACCAACCCAGAATGTTTCTGTCAGCTCTGGTTTCAATAAAGTAGGAACTATTGGCATTTTTTGATCTTGAGCAGACACCTTCATCTGCTCAATTGATTTATTAACCCAGGCTGATACAATGGGATTTTCTACCAGCGTATCCGTAGTAATAACATCAATATTTTTTGTTCGTTTTTCTAAGGGAAGAGCAGCAATTGCATTCCAGATTAGCTGCAAGACTGCGGTTGAATCCTTGCCACCGCTATATCCAATTACCCAAGGTATTTCATCCAAACAATATAACTCTTGGATTTCTTGAGTTAGCATTTGTATGTCTTCAACTAACTCCTCAACAGTCCGTGGTGGAAATATTGCCATCTGTTGGTTTTGGGTCATATTTTAAACTCCGTATTTTCCTCATTTATTTTGCTATTAACTTATGATTATGATAAGTGAATATGTTGCCTCATAATTTTATTTATTTATATGTCACTTAAAGAGCATTTTGAGTCGTATTTTGCCAAATATCATCCTCACAGATGCTATCTAGGGCTAATTTTGCACCAGGGGAAACGCACAATGATACAGATCAATGCTCCTGCTAATGAATTGCCTACTCTTCTTCAAGAAAGGCCATCCGTTGGCAACGATCCTAAGTCTGGTAAACATCGCCCAGAGGTAAAAGGCCATGCTGAACAAATCAAACAGTATATTGTTGAAAATGCTACGCAAAATAAACCCTGGATTCTTGGCAGCCTGACGGCTAATGTTGCTCCCGAACAAATTAGTGTAGAAGAACTGGGAAGAGGACTTTGTATAGTAGTTATTCCGCATAATGTCAAATTAGATATCACTGATGGACAACACCGTAGTCTAGCAATTAAGGACATAAATAGAAATAGCAATTTAATTGGTCATGACTCTTTTCCCATTACAGTAGTTTTAGAAGGAAGTTTCAAGCAGTGTCAAACCGATTTTCTGGATTTGGCTCAAGCAAAACCAGTTAATCAAACTTTCTTATCATCATTTAGCGATTCTGTTAGGCATAAGATTACAGAGAAAATAATTAATAACGTTTTGATGTTTAAAAATAAGACTGATAAATTCAATAAAGCTCCTGGTAGAAATGAAAAATTAATCTATACAACTAAATATATCGCTACATCTGTTAGTTGTGCATTTACTGATAATCCTAACGATGAACTTGAAAAATACGACGTTGAAACACACGCTGATTTTTTGGCTAAATGTTTTAATCAGTTTTTCAGTGAATGTAAGTATACTCGGTATTTTCATGAAACCAACGTTGAAAAATTAACCCTTAACGAAGTAATTGACTTTAAGGACAATTGTCTACTAGGTGTGAGTGTTGGAGTAGAAATTTTGGGGCGATTACTGTACTGTGCTTATGAGCCAAAAAGTCATTCTTTTAATCATAAAAAAGTCTCGCAATTGGCAAAGCTGGATTGGTCAAGAGATAGTAGGCTTTGGCAGAATAATGTCATTAGGGTCAACCCCAAACAGAACATTCAAAATAAGAAAATAGCATGGGGAGCAAGCGCTGTAGCAGATGCAGTTAAGGTAGTCAAAGCTGAACTGGGATGGATGTAAGTGATCGCTGTTAGATTGCACTTATTCCCCCCTCCTTCTTAAACGGGCATTCTCTAACCTTTCCTCTTCTGGTGTCAGCGGCAAATTCAGGTGCTTTTTAATATAAGCACTCATCTGAGTGACACTGGTGCGGGATTTAGAAATCCCACCACTAGACATAATTATCCCTTCCCAATCAGGATTAGAGCGCGACCAGTCGATTTGTTGCAAACCTTCTAGATGTGAGTCCCAGTTTTCCGGGTAAAGCGACAGCAAAGTTGCTCCAACAGCGCCTAAACTAGCGATCGCGATCGCGTGACTATGCACATAATCCCGCCGGATTTCGCCTGCGCTAACCTTCCCATGTAGAACTTGCTCCCAAGCTGGGATATAGCGACTAACTGCATTCCAGTAACGGACTGCTCGTTCAATCTGCTGTTCAGTCTCCTGGCGATCCGTTAGCAGGGCAAGAGTAGCATTATAGATGCTGTTGAGAGTAAATAGCTTGCCAGAGCGAGTAGGCAGCGTACTGCGTTCCGTATCTGTGAGGTTTCTAAAAACCTGAACTTGCTTGACAATTGACCGCACCCAGTTTGTTTTCTCATCCCGATGATCGTAAAGAATGTTTAGCGATGGATCGGGATCGACTGCATAACGGTTTAAATCAATAAACATCTGCTGCGATCGCTTTAGACCTATATCTAAAAAGAAGATAACCGCGATCGTTTCATACCCCAGTTCGGGATTTTCTTTCAGCGCCATTTCCAACGCTGCCCGTCGATGTTGCCCGTCATGGATGGCAAAACGCGCATCCATAGGCACTTTCAAGCGTCCAATCTTCCGCGCTTCTGTCTCTGTTCCAATCGGTTCAAAAGTGATATCCGCGTCAATCGATGCCGTAATTGCCGAGAAAATGTAGTTAGTCGGATTGTTCAAAATATATCGGGCAATTTCTGGCACACGGGTTCGGTTGAGCGATCGCTTTGTCCTCTTTTCCGGCGGCATTTCCCCATCGTCCAAGGGGAACAGCTTCGGGATAAATCGCAGCGGACACATCGAAACGTAGTATTCTCGCCCTGCCTGAATTCCCCGAATCACAGGCAAAACGTACTCAAAGGAGGGGGTAAGCATAAATACCCAGCCTATTTAGTTTCAGACACAATCTCAGTATACATAAAGTTTTTAAAAACTAGATTTGACACAACAAGTTTTGGCTGATAGTTTTTAAAAATTACTTGAAATTCCCGGTAAATCTGCCTATGAACAGCCCTAGCAACCCCATAACTGACCTTGCCACCCAGATTTTGGAACGGGAAAACCAAGAAAAACAAGCGATCGCACTTCTTTTAGATAGATATCTGGCGCGGAACGACCAATTCCTGGTTCAGAAGATAGAAATGGGCGGTACGGAGGCGTATATCGGTTCGGCAACCCTGGAGTGGTTTGCCAGTCGCGTTCGCTTCGCCTCTCGCCTGCCGCTTTTCCGGCAAAAATTCGACCCAGAGAAAGACAATGTGGAAATCGACGCCGAGAGTATTGAGGAGATTCAGCAACGACCCCTAGATTGGTCGCGCCAAGCGCCCTTGACGCAGTATTTAGCAGCCCGAACTACCCACAAATTCCCGCCAGTTCTAGTAGTTGTCAATCAACCTTGGGTAGACAATCCTAATGCTGCCGAGTGGGATGCAAGCGGACGGGCGATTAAATCTGCTGCTGATTTTATGGCACTAGATAAAGACGGCAAAGTAGGGTTGTTAAACGTTTCCCCAGATGTCACGATTTTTGCCTTGGATGGTCAACATCGACTGATGGGAGTGCAAGGTTTAATGGAGTTGCTTCAAACGGGAAAACTCCCACGATATAAAAAAGATAAAAAGCCTTCAGGAGCTGTTATTACAATTGACGATCTCAGGCAGAGCTATGAGATAGACCCCGCTTATTTGCAAAACTTAGCTAAAGAAAAGATAGGCATTGAATTTATTTCAGCCGTCGTTACTGGAGAGACACGGGAACAGGCACGACGACGAGTGAGATCCATCTTTGTCCATGTCAATCTCATGGCTGTACCTTTAAGTAAAGGTCAGATGGCACAGCTAGATGAAGATGATGCATTTTCAATTGTTGCCCGAAAAGTTGCTGTCACCCATCCTCTACTAAAAGATATTGACGGGCGCAATCCTCGTGTCAATTGGGATAGTGCAACAGTTGCCGCTAAGTCAACCGTTTTAACTACCCTGCAAGCGCTCAAAGAAATGTCTGAACGGTACTTAGAGTACAAATTCCCCAAGTGGAAACCTGTGGGGAAAAAAGGTCTAATTCCCATGCGTCCTGATGATGGAGAGCTGGAGGAGGGAATTGAGGAATTCAAGCAACTTTTTGATTATCTAACAACTCTGCTCAGCTTTCAAAGGTTGGAAAATGGCGCAGAAACCCCGGAAATGCGCCGCTTTAATTTTGAAAAAGGTGGGGGGGAAGGAAATATACTTTTCCGCCCAGTTGGGCAAGTTGCCTTAGCTCAAGCTTTAGGAATTTTGGTTTTTAAAAAGGGATTTTCGCTAAAAACAATTTTTGAAAAACTTCAGAAATACGATGCGGATGATGGCTTCAGTGGCATGGAGTCTCCCGATTCTCTTTGGTATGGCGTTTTGTACGACCCGAATAAAAAGCGGGTTTCAGTTGCCGGAAAAGACTTAGCCGCAAGATTAATTGTTTACTTGCTGGGTGGTGTTGATGATGACATGGAACGTGCAGAAATTCGCCGCGCTGTAGCTGAGGGAAGAACAATTGAAGATAAAGCAATGGGATTTAATAGCAAGTTTGTAGAGCCAAGGCAGGTAGGATTACCGCCAATTCTATCTTGAGTTCATAAGTAGAGACGCGATTAATCGCGTCTCTACAAAGATTAATCGCGTTTCTACAAACCATCAAAGAGAGCATCCCGATAGCTGCAAAGATGCTGCCGCAAGAACCTTCGTTTTTTAGAGTTGAAAATATGCCAATAATGGCAAGATTAATATAGGTAAAAAAATAAAAGGGATAAAGGTGCTGACAAAGCCAACAAACCAGAAACTATCCCAAAACATTAGTCTCAGCAGAAAATACAAGACAATTAATCCTGAGTAGGCGTAAGTCAAAATTTGAGTTGCTTGCTTCAAAAATTGGAGAGTATTAATCATAACTTTTGGTATAAGTTTGATTTTTTAGATCTTTAATGCAACGAAAATATTTCCTAATAAAGGTTTCAACAGACTTAGGACGATCATCCCCAAAATACTCACATAGGGCATCAAATCCTCCATGAGCATATTGATTCATTAAACGTACTCCGTCGTTAGACATATAGGATGGGGAGTTCGGATCAACTAGTTCTGCAACTCGACTGTAAACATCATCGCGCTCATCTAAATCTATTACTAAACGAGATAGCTCCGTATGAATCAAAGCTCCTACTAGAAGTCGTCCACGAAATTGGAAGTCTCCAGGAAAATATCCTACAAAACCATCTACATCATCAGAATTAATTTCAGTATTCCTGCGCCCAGAAGCAAAACCTGCCATTAAACAAAAATAGTATAGATCAAATAGGAGATAACGCTTGGGATCGTAGATATCCCTGAACCATCTCCGAGCATCCTTACGCAATTGAAAATCCATCTTTGTTTATACTTCCTCTTCTAGATCGAAGCAATTGAAAAAGTCTTTTCCTTTAACTATCACCCCGTTAAGCGTTTCTGCTCGTTGCTCTGGAGCCATATTCTGCCAAAGTGAATTCATTCTAGAAGTTTTCCGAAACAGCGTTAGATACTGCACCTGCTCGCTTGCTGCCTGATGTAAAACGTCAACAAAACTCTGTCGTTCGCTGGAGATGGTAAAAGCAACAAATTGAGCGCATAGGGAGGGAATAAGACGGGCTACTTCTGGACGCACGTTTAGATCGAGCGCTCCCGCAGGGCTGTCTACGATAAAAGGCAACTGGTGGTCACTCCGGTTAAAGAGGGTGGCAAGGAAGGCATAGCTAACGGAAAGAGTTTGACCCATACTTGCTCCTCCTCGACCCTGTAGCTTCAGCGAATCTTGGATATCTTCCAGCCTAACTGGATCTCTGGAGAGTAGCTGAGTAATGCGGTGGTTGGTTTCGTCAATAATGAATTTCCGCAGTTCTTCCCTTGCTTGCTGATGCGCTTCAAAGAGGATCTTTCGAGCAATCTCCGTTTTGCGCTTCAGCTTTAAAGTATTTGTTGCCTCAGCTACGTCGTCTTCTGCTTTTTTAATGAGTTGATCTAACTCCTTAAGACAGTCTGTATTCTCACTAGGTTTGCTGTGGGATGAACGCTCAATCTCTTGCAGCCGTTCAGTACATTTTTTAAGTTCCTCTTTAAGGTGATCCAGACTAGTCTTTTTCTCCTCTAGCTCAGAATCTCCTTGTTTAAGACGTTCTTCTTCCAAAGAATGCCGTTCGGTTTTTAAATTATCTCTCGCTCTAATCAACTTTTGTAGATCTTGCAACTGTTCGTGAAATTCTTTATAGTAACTTTCCATATCTCCACCGCAATAGGTGGCAATATCTGTTTTAATACTATTTAAAACTCCAACTTCATCTTTTCCTAGATAGTTCTTTGCGCGATCGCGAACTGCTTGACGAGTCTCATCATCCATTGAACGACCGCAGATGCATTCTTCGGCTTCTGCAAGTTCATCAAAAAATTCCTTTGATGTCGAGTTTGGTAATTTTAGTTTATCTAAATTGAATTTTAGATCCATTAGAGATGCGGCTAAATTAGGTATGAGTCTTTGAGGATCTCGCATTTTCTCGATGGTCTTTTGAACTTCCAGAGCGACTACTTGTTCAGCATTGTCAAGTTGAACTTTGAGCGTTTGCAATCGGCTTCCTATATTTTTATCTTTGCTCAAAGCTGCTTCATATTCTTTCTCTACTTCCTGTATTTCTAATTTAAACTGCGCTTTTTTTAAATGTAAATCATCTTGCTCTTTTTTTACTTTCTCTCGCTTCTCTTTGAGCCGATTTAATGCATTCCTCCGACGAGTTAACCCTTGGGCTGATTTTGAAGTAGCCGTCTCTGCATGACTTTCCCAATTTTTTTGAAATGCCTTAGCTACCTCTTCTAGTAAAGATAGTTGAAAAAGAGAATCTATAGCTTCACGGGCGCGTGTTTGTTTATAATCTAGTAAATTATTTGCTAGTTCTCCGTCAAATACAAAAAGATTGACAAATGCTGGATTAAGAAATTTCCTCAGCTTTGGTGGTGGAAAAAATCCATCTTGAATGCCAGCACCATAACTAGTTCTGTAGTCAACTCTTCCTTTATTAAAATTAAAGTTGAGTTCAAATGTAAGGAGATTGTCATTAATAGCTAATTTGACAATAAATTTACCCGATTCTGTCGAATCACCGCTCCGTCGGAGTTCGCTAATCTTTTCTGGACTCCACTGCCTTGCCGCCCCGGAAAGCGTAGCGCGTAGCATATTTAATGTAGTCGTCTTACCAGTGCCGTTAGGCATCTGTACCAATGTAACTCGGTATGGTGTACTGCTATTAGGTGGACACAGGCGCACTTCATGGTCGGGACATCGTAAGCCCGAAGCAGACCAACCTAAAAGGGTGAGTTGTAGGCTCATTCTAATTCCTCATCTTCATATTCATATTCATCACTTTGAATTGCATCCAAAATTGTTCCTAGGGAAACTCTAATATCATCTTGGCTAGATAAACTAGCAGTTCCATCTGACAACTGTTCTAGCCAATTCATCATTCTTTTAGCAACTTTTTCCGGTTGATTATGATTTTTAACTGCCGAATGAACTGCTTCATAAACCTTTATATCGATAGCCATCGTTAAGTTACCTTTTGACAAATTTTAGATAAACTGGTTAGCCATTCCTTACGGATTTGGTCGGCATTTAGCTTCTCAGTGTCTTCATCTTGAACCCGAATGAAGTCAACTACCACAGCCCGCTTGCTTGGATTTGCTGGATCTTTACGCAAACACCGACCCATTCTTTGGATGGTCTCTAGTTTTGACCGTGCTGATGAAAATAAGACTACTGAACGCAAAGATTGAATATCAATTCCTTGAGAAATTCGATGGCAGGTAATCAAACAAGAAATTTCTCCGTTGACGAAATCTACTAACTTCTGTCTATCGTCTTCTGCATAATAGGTGTGAAAATCATATCTATAATGATGGATAATATTTATTACTTCTTCTCCATATTGACGATCTTCTACAAACACAAGGCATCGTTCGAGTATCTCTGGGTGCTGGTCTAAAAGCTCCTTAAAATATGGTAGTTTTGTCCGGGATATTTTGTGTACTCGTGCTAAGGCTGTCCAGAATTCCTCCTGGGACATAGGCCGTCCTTCAGTTTGTCGCGCTGCTCTCAGACTGTAAACATTTTTAATGCGCTGCCTATCCTCATCCGATAATTCATACTCAACTGAGTAGTAATCAAATTCACAAAGAATTCCACGACGAATCGCATCTTCAAGACTGAAACGATAGATGACTAAACCTACATTCCTTTCTATGAAAGCAGTGCCCTCTTCATCATATTCACGCTCTGGAGTAGCACTTAGTCCGAGTCGATAGGCAATATCTTCAGATAACCCTTCTAACTCTTCGATGTTGGCTGGACTCCCCAACCCATGTACCTCATCATGAATCAGTAATAAATGTTTCCTAGTGGGACGAGTAAGTGATCGCAGCATATTACGAAGAAGATTACGGGATACGACTAACACGCTGTTTTCTGGGTCTAGCTCATACTCATCCTTTTCATGATGTGTTTCATAATGCTTGAGGACACGAAATTTAGGAGTCAAATTACTGGCAACAGCGTACAACTGATTTGTCCATTGATCTAGCAAGTCGGTTCCTGTTGCAGTAATAATTACAGAGTCAATGGCTTGTCTCGCTACTACAGCAGATTGCAGGTATATAGAGTACATTGAGGTCAGTGCATGAACAGGTAGAATGAAACCTTACTCCATCGACTTTCGAGAAAAAGTAGTCAAAGCATACGAACAAGAAA